>JAHJCS010000079.1 GCA_018812465.1 Nanobdellota archaeon
AGCCTGCCTGCATTGCAGACCTGATAAAATCAATGAGCATCACTGAACCATATCCTCTGCCATGATGCTTTGGATCTATGACAAAGTTGCACAGCATGATGCTCTTGTCAAGGTCCTCTGTGTGGCCTTCATCAAGATCCTTTGCAGACATCCTGCAGCCTATGATGTTGCCTATGTACTCAGAACCCAGCATAGCTATCTTAGCAATTGATCTTTTCATCCTTAGGATCTCAGAATATTCTGCAGAGCATGACCTCAGCTGATCAGGGAATATGATCTCTGATCTCTCAACCAGACCACCCCAGACATTCCAGTTGTCTTTGTCAATATCCACAAATGTGATCATTGTAAAGAATGCCTTCCTGAACAGGTTGCTTAAATACTTTCCTAAAACCACAAAAAATAGTATATCCCATAACCTATAAGCCTCGCTTTGAGCCTTATGGCAGTCTATAAACCCATGTGCTTATCAGAATCTGAAAGATTTAAATATCACCTATTACTCTAACATAAGTTTATGGAAGAGCAGAAAGCAGTGTGCAGGAGATGCAACCGGAGAGCCAAGGTAAGTGAGTTTGTTCTTGACCATGTCTATAAGATGATGGTGTGTGATTATTGTGTCAAGGAAAGGAAGAACCATGATATGATACATTCTCAGCTCAAAACCCAGAAAGACGCCAAACTGAAGGAGAAAGAGGCTGCAAAAGAGAAGCCAGCAGGCTGGGACCAGGATGATGAGTATCTTGAGAAGATGCACAAGCAGAAGATGAAGAAAATGGCAATAATAGAGAATGTTACCGGAGACAGGACAAGATATAAATGCCCTAAATGCAGTTACTCATTCACACATGGTACATACAGCAAGACACCATTAAGATGCCCTTATTGTGATACACAGATAAGAGTATAAGAATTTCTTTTTAGTCAATGAGTTATATTGTTGGATTCACTTCTTCACAGCAAGTGTTCCAGGAGCCCATCTTCCGACAATAGGTCCATCTTTGACTTCCAAGCCAGCTGCTTTGAGGTTCTCCCTCACAGACCTTGCGCATGAATAAGTCGCAAGTATTGCTCCTTTCTTCATCAGCCCGGATATGTCCTTGAAAAATTCTTCTGTCCATAATACTGGACATTTCTTTGGTGAGAAAGGATCAAGGAACACAGCATCAAACAATATCTCATCAGAATCTATCTCTTTTATCTTCTCCTGGGCATCACCAAAGAGCAGTTCAAGCGAGATATTGCGCTTCTCTGCCTTGTGTTTCTCTGCAATAGCCTTGATCAGCTCATAATTCCTGAAGCTCACCTCAAGATTCTTTGCCTGGTCAAGTATTTCCTGGTCATTCTCAAGAGCAATGATCCTGATTATGCAGTCTGGATTGGATTGTAGTGCAGCGTCAAGCGCAGCAGCAGAATTGTAGCCCAGGCCAAAGCACACATCAAGGATGTTTATCTCACCCTGAGACTTTGCAAGCTCTGCTATCCTGCAGGGCTCTGCATACTTCTTCACAGCCTCTTCCTTTGCTCCAGTAAGAGAATGATAGTGCTCATCAAACTCCTTATTATGAAAGGTTACAGAATTGTCTTTGGTTAGGACTTTTTTCATTGTTTTATTAGGAAAATAAAGATTTGATCTTTTTGCAGTTTATTTCAGCTTCTTTTATACAATCAGGCATTGTCAACAGCCTTGTTTTTTGCTCCATCTTTTTTATAACTTTATCAACTGATTCTTCAAAAGAATACCCTCTTACTCCGCATTCATGCAGCCAAATCAAGCTTCCTTGAACTGTCACAAACTTGAAGCATTCTGCATTTTTTACCACTTCTGCAATCTTTGATTTAGTGGGCTTTTCCCCACCATGGGATTCTATTGAATTTAGAATTACATCTTGATCCCAAGGTGTGATTCCCCACTCAGTCAACAAGGGTTTAACAAATTTAGCGCTGAGTTTACCATGATTCTTCTGGATATCATCCTTCCAGACAGGGCTAAAAATAGTATGTGCTAGATATAATGAAGAAACAACCAATCTTTCATCAACATCATGTTTCTTAGCAAGTTCTTTGCCTTTCTTGACAGCAAGCTCTGTAAGAAGCCATGCTGGAGCTTTGTTTTTCCCTGTTTGTTGACGCATTAGGTCTTTAGAAAATTTTATTAAATTCATGATTATTAGTGCCGGTGAGGGGCTGAACCACCCGCAACGGCTCGCTCCCTTGACACGCGAACCTAGTGCAACATCAACTCC
>JAHJCS010000080.1 GCA_018812465.1 Nanobdellota archaeon
AGGCTGCAGGATGTCTGCAAAGGATCTTGATGAAGGCCACACAGAGGACCTTGACAAGAGCATCATGCTGTGCAACTTTGTCATAGATCCAAAGCATCATGGCAGAGGATATGGTTCAGTGATGCTAATTGATTTTATCAGGTCTGCAATGCAGGCAGGCTACACAAATCTGTTTGGATACTTCAACCCAAAAGCATCTCTTGGAATAATCAAAAGATTCGGGGCAGAAGAGGTCAGGGTAGAGAAGAACTGGTTTGAGACTGGAGAGGATTATATCTTCTGCAAGCTTGAGTTTGACCGGATGGTACTTCCTGAGAGCATGGTCAGCAAAGCAAATTTTAATCAGGCTATTGTTAAGATGAATAATGCTGTAATCTGAGTTCTTAAGAATAACTTGCCTGTCCAGCCACTGCATACTGATTGCTGAGTCCTGAACTATTTATATCAATGAGAAAAGAATAAATAGTTATGATATTATCATATTATAAAATGGCTGATTGTACTATAAGAAATTTCTAAATCATGGAAGAAACCAGATATTTCCTTATTCTTTCATCATTCTCTTATCACAGAAATTATTCTTATGATTATGCCTGCCACAAAGAATACAATCGCACCTATGATTGCATAGTTCATATAAGGCATCTGGAGAAAATACATTCCAAGGCTTACTCCAAGGAGCAGGAATGCAAGAACAATGAATATATTTGCTGCAGTGAGGATGTTTATTATCCTCTGTTTAGGTTTTACTGTCTTCTTCATCATTGAATTGAAGTCTTTCTGCACTTTTATTCCTATCTTCACTTCTTCTCTGAGCTTGTTTGTCTCATCCTGCAGATCAGCAACCCTCTTGCTGATCTCAGTCATACTCTGCTCAAAAGAAGCCTTGTTCAGCTTGTCTTTTCTGAGCTGTTTTATGTCCTTTCCCTGAATCTTAAGATCTTCAATGTTCTCTTTGACTGAGTCAAATTCAGCATTGACCCTTCTGAGGACTTCATTCATCTGGTTCTTTGTGACCAGCTTGCTGTTCTCTTCCCTTATCTTGTTGATTCCATCCAGAAGCTTGAGCATCTTTCTGTCAGTCTCTTTTCTTTCCTTCTCAAGCAGTCTCTTGTTCTCATCTATTGTATCCAGAGTCTTCTTCTCTACAGCTTCTTTGAGCATGCCTGCTGCTGTGCTGAACTTCTGGTCAAGATCCTGCACTCTCTTGTCATTGTCTGACTTTATCTTCTCTGATATCTTGTCAGCGACATCCCCTCCTTTCTTCTCAAATCCCTCGAGTTTCTTGAGCATCTCATTAATCTCAGCGCTGACTTCCTTGGCAAGCTGCTTTAGCCTTGTCTCTGTCACAGTGCCTTTGCTTATCTTCTCCACAACCTGCAGGCTGTTCTTGAGCTCATTGATAGCTTCCCTGTTCTTCTCTTTCTCTGCTTCGAACTTGTCCTTGTCAATAAGCCTCTCATCTATCTTCTTTACATAAGCTTCAATCCTATAGAATCTCTTGACATCCTCGTTCATGTCTGCAAGTTTTATCTTGAAAGAATTAAGCTTGTCAACAGTTATGAAATCCTTTTTGGCGTTCTCAAGGTTCTTCCTGTTGTCATCAACAGAGTTCTGCATGAGATAGATGCTGTCTTTTAAGCTGTTCATGTCCTGCTTTATACCTGAGAATGAGTTCTGTAGTATTATGTTAAGGTCATCAAAACTTCTGATACCTGCCTCCTGCTTTTTTGCCATAAAAACCCCCTTGAACTGATGAGATGGGCCTATTTCTATATAAATATTACGGTTAGTTTAGCACTCCAGAGTAGAAAAGGATACTTAATTAAATCTAATCTGAGGGTTACAACCCTAACATAGGCAACAACAATAAAACAATTAATAATGTTGATGCACGCCGCCATCCTGACAGCAGACGGCCAAATTCCTTTGGAATTTGTCCTACTCGGCACTCCGGAGGAGCCAACCCTCGCCTCGTCTGCGTCAGGGCGGCGTTAAGGGGGCAGCAACAAGGACGAGTACTGAGTGCAGCAACATCTCGCTACGTTGACACGCGAGCTAAGTGGGGTTTCGTAAGCTCAACCCCATGACCAACAATATTCGTACCACCGAGTGTAGCGAGTGTGGTACTTGATGGCGGGATCAAGGAACAAGACCCTTGGTACTGAATCCAATGTTGTTGCTGCCTAGATTAACACAATTAAAAGTTATCTAAATCAGTGGTTGAAGAAAGTGCTGACATGAAATAAACAAAGAATAAATATAAAACAGAA
>JAHJCS010000081.1 GCA_018812465.1 Nanobdellota archaeon
AAAGAAGAGATTGAGGAGCTGGACAGGGTCAGGGATAAAAGGGAGATTGCACAATATTCTATCACAAAAGAGACAACCAAAAGAATAGCAGAAGAAATAGATAGGGATGCAAACAGATTTGTGGATAGGATGGAAGAATTGCTTGATTTATTAGGATGACTTCTTGCATGACTAATCAAGGCTTCTTCTCAGGCATTACCTTATCTCTTTGAGTATCTTCTTTTATCTCAGTCTCTTTCTTTGTTGAGAACTTCTCCACAAAGTACACCAGCAGGCCCAATATAGGTATGAACATCAGAGGAAGGATGATTCCCATGATATTGACTTTTTTAAGGTCCAGACCAAGTTCATCAGCTATGCCCAGGGCAGTGATCTGGTCCCTACACTCTTTTGAGAGCACTCCTTTCACATCATAGCTGAACTCCTGCTCTGAAGCCAGCTTGTCGAACTGCCACATGACTATAGGATCAGGATTCAGTATCTTTATGTTGTGCTTGTGCACAGGATCCATCGCAATATCATCTATATGCTCAGCAAGGCATTTTGGGATCTTTTCATAAAGGGCAAAACCAAGAAGCTCCTTATCAGGATCAGCCCTGAGGATTATCCTTGTGAATTCTCCTGCATCTGAGACAAACTCCTGGAATTCTCTCACAAGACTCAGGGATCCTTGAGTCGCCTGCTGCCTCTCAAGAAGATCCAGAGAATCCAATTCAATTGTGAGGTTTATATTATCAAGAATTTCCTGAGTCAGCTCCTTATCAATCACCATGTCAATTGTGGCTATGCCTTCTGGCATCACGTGCTCAAATGGGAACCTGAAGACAGGGTCTGCATCAACAACATAATGATCCTGGACTATCTCAATATCATATACAGAGTCAACAACTCCTTTTGGGAAAGATAAGTTCACAAACATGAACTTAGCCTCAGAAGCCATGATATTCCTTATATTGATTATGATATGATATCTTCCTTCTCTTTCCTCAATCCTCTTGGTTATTGTGAAATCAACACCTTGGATAAGGCCCAGCAGAAGATCATTGGCCTGCTCTCTTGAATACTTCTGCTTCTTTTTGCTCTTCAAGAAATCAAAGATATTGCCTTTCTTCTTTCCTTTGACATCATCAAGCAGTGTGCCTCCGTCAACCTCAAACTTTACTGTCGCAAACTTATCGCCACACATGAGCGTGATTGTATTCTCGCCTTCTCTGGCTGTGATTCCTAGTTTATTAGAATTTAAAGAAGAATAGCTGGCATCTTTGTTCAGAGAATAGAAACATCTGACTCCTGGAGGGGATATAGTATATTCAAGATCAACATCTTTAGAGCCATATTTCCTTTTTTGAGGGGAGATTATATTGATCATAATCTCGCCTGAGAAGGTAGTATCATCGATAAATGGCTGACAGGCTCCATTCACACAGGTTCCATTGCAGTCTGACCCGCAGCCGCCTACATTGATTGATATTGAATCATCAAAAGCGCAGCCTTCCATAAAAGCAGACACAGAAGCAGTGTATGTTCCAGGACTTGTATAGATATGCTGCTGTGATTTTCCTGCAGCAGAAGCTCCATCCCCGAACTTCCAGGCATAATTAGCGTTCGCTGGACCTGTAGTATCAAAAAAGACGCTTGTTCCAGTATTGAATGAGGTGATAGCATCAGGCGATATTATGCTCACTTCATCAACCTCAGTGAACTGCCCAAGAAGGCTGCAATCACACAGCTTCTTTCCATCAGCAGTTGTTTCCGAAATATCATCTAAAAGGTCACAGTCAGAATCAATGCCATCGCATGAC
The DNA here is from genome assembly GCA_018812465.1 of Nanobdellota archaeon. GTDB lineage: Archaea > Nanobdellota > Nanobdellia > Woesearchaeales > UBA12501 > WJJV01. The sequence goes on from JAHJCS010000081.1 coordinate 1,803, forward strand.
TCAACAGCTCCAGGATGGATTAAAGGATTGTCATCATCACAGTCATTAGCTCCGCCAGGCCATGCTGAACCTGTTTTGAACAGCATACTCTTGTCTCCATAGCCGTCATTGTCATCATCACATCCCTCATCAACCTGCCCGTCGCAGTCATTGTCAAGTCCGTCGCAGGTCTTCTCAGCTGTCTCATAGCCTGGGATCTTTGAATAGTCACAGCCAGTCCAATGGTAATCATTCCCTACATAAACACAGTTATCAGAGCTGTCCTTGCATACTCCTGTCTGTTTCTGACATTTCCTTGTCTCGCCCTCAGTGCAGCCACAACCGGCAATGCAGTCAGAATCCGTGCAGTCGTTGCGCCCATCACAATCATTGTCTATCCCATCAGAGCATGAGGTCTCCCGCTTCTGAGATTGGTAACAACAGGTGTTGCCTAAGCAAAACCTGGTCCCAGGGCCTTCTGGACAAATTGTTCCACAGGAACCACAATTGTCTGGGTCATTAGAAGTTGATGTCTCACATCCATTCTCTATGAGTAGATCACAGTTATTATAAGGGATATCACATGTATAAATTAATTGGTCTGGATATCTCAGGTAGGTTTCTTTATATTGACATTTCCCATTGACACATTCTACAGCCTGTGGTGTTAGGTGGTTAACGGCACACTTATTTCCGCAGGAACCGCAGTTGTTATTATTAGAAGAAAGATCTGCACAGAATCCATCCGGGCTGCAATAGGTAAAACCTTCTTTGCAGGTGCATCCTCCTGCTGAAGGTTTGCATTCGCCACCATAAAAACATTTTAAAGGGACACTCCATTCATTGCAGGATCCCTTGTTTTCGCAGACCTGGGAATAGTTTCCAGGAACCTGCTCAACAAAAGAGCTGCCCGAAGGCATAAGACATCTCACTTCACCAACAGTATCACAGGGATCATCACAGGCAACCTCCACATTTATGTTCAATGAAGCCTGGTCAGAGGAGAGTCCGCACATATCAACTGCTGTTGCTGTGATCCTTGAAGATTTTGTGAACACCCTATCCCTCAGATATTGAGAGCAAGATTTACCATAACCGCAAGGAAATGAAGAGCATGAATCATCAACACAATAATTGATTTGTTTCATAGACTCTGCATCAGATGATATAAAGTTTATAGTGGTCATCTCTCCTTCTGATAAAGATGTCTTAAGTGAGGTTATAGTAATAGAAGGTTTTGTATTGGGTGTTCCAGTGCAGGTTAACGCTACAGTGCATTTTGAGCCAGTATCAAATATCATCTGAGCAGATTCATCCTGAGCAAAGGCATAGATATCATATGATTCTTCAAGAAAAGATGGTATGAATTCAAATGTATAAGAAGAGCCATCATGCCATAAGGAAGAGACAGCAGATGTCTGAGGAGGGGGTTCTCCTGAAAGCACCTTGTTATAACCTACTTTGAGAGCGTCTGTATGGCTCACTGTGACTCTTGCCTTGCCTCCTGGACTGATCACAGGAGTATCACAGGTTATCTGAAGAGCAAGAGATGGAGGAATAACAAAAAAAACAATAAAAACAAGCATAATAATCTCTTTTATAAACCTCATAAAGACAATAAGACAATGAGGTTATATAAATTTTTTGACTAAACCCCAAAAGCCTTCACAAGCAGAGGATCTGCCATGAATGCCTCTCTTTTTATCTCTTCTAAGACAAAATATTCAGAGGGTGATTTTACCTTGAACTTCTCAAGGGATTCTGTGAAGTCATGCACTTCCTTGATGTTCTTAAAATAAGCCTCTATCATAAAGTCATAGCCATTGTTGATCCTGAATACTGAGTTTATGTTAGAGTGGCCCATAAGATAGTTCTTAAGCTCATCACGCTGCTCTCTTGGAACCTTTACCACAATATGGACCTTAACATCATAGCCAAGCTTTGAGAAATCAAGCAGGGCTGTGTGCTTCATTATGAGGTTGCCCTCATATTTCTTTATCTTGTCAAAGATGGTTGAGACA
>JAHJCS010000082.1 GCA_018812465.1 Nanobdellota archaeon
ATAACCGGCCTTCATGTAAGGATAAAAGCGCCAGGAGGCCATAATGGACCTATGAATCCTGGACCTGGAGCTCAGGCAGCTGTAAGATCATTATCAAGAACAGGCATGAGGATAGGCATCATACAGGATGTCACTCCAGTGCCCCATGACACCTGCAGGAAGAGAGGAGGAAAAAGAGGAAGAAGGGTCTGATTAGGTGCTAAAATGGATATCAAAATATTAAACAAAGATAAGAAAACCGGGAAGGTGTCATTCATAATGAATGATGTGACAGCAGCATTCGCTAATGCTCTCAGAAGGACAATAATAAGCGAAGTTCCTACAATGGCTATTGAGGATGTTGAATTCAAGAAGAACAACTCAGTGCTTTATGATGAGATAGTTGCCCACAGGCTTGGTCTTGTAGCCCTGAAGACAGACTTAAAATCATATAATATGATAGAGAACTGCAAGTGTGAAGGCGCAGGATGTGCAAAATGCACTCTCAAGATCACTTTAAAGACAACAGCAAGAAGCGACCAGGTCGTGACTGCTTCAGAGATGAAGTCAATGGATCCAAAGGTTGTTCCTGTATTCACTGAAACACCTATTGTCAAGCTTCTCAAAGGACAGGGATTAGAATTTGAGGCTACAGCTGTCCTGGGAAGAGGAAAAGATCATATAAAATTCAGCCCGGGACTAGTACACTACAAATACATGCCAGTCATAGAAATTTCAAAATCACCTAAAAACGCAGATGCTATAGCAAAATCATGTCCAGTAAATGTGTATGATGCAAAAGCAGGCAAGCTCTTAGTGAATGATAATAAGATTTATGACTGCCATCTATGCGGAGCCTGCCTAGATGTCGAGCCAGGTGTCATCAAACTGAATGAAGACGAATCAAACATCATATTTTTTATAGAGCCTTATGGCCAGCTGAGCGCAAAGCAGATGATGACAGAAGCAATCAGCATACTCGACTCAAAGATTGATGATTTCACAGAAGCATTAAAGAAGTGATTGACCAGCCAATTGATAATACTCACACTCAATGCTTGTGGGACTAACGAGCGCAGCGAGTTATGTCCCACTTGACAATCGTCGTCAAGGGGCGAAACCATTGCGGGGGTGCCGGAGTGGTCAAACGGACTAGGTTGAGGAGAGAAATCGCAGAAGCCTAGTGGCTTAGTGCCTGCGCGGGTTCGAAACCCGTCTCCCGCAGTTTTTTAATAAGATTCAAAGAAAATGGCAAAAAGAACAGGACCAACAAATGTTCAGCTGAAAGGGCTGATACAGCTACTGAAGAAACAGAGTAGTGAGCAGAAGGTTGGAATATGGAAAAGAGTAGCTCTTGATCTCGAAAGCCCTTCAAGAAACAGAAGAGTTGTGAATGTTTATAGAATCAACAAGCACACAAAAGATAATGAGACCGTAGTAGTTCCTGGAAAGATTCTAGGCACAGGAGAAATAGATCACAAGGTAAATGTAGCTGCTTTTGATTTCTCAGAAGGAGCCAGAATGAAGATAATGCAGGCTAAAGGGACATGTATGAATATAGCAGAGATGCTGCAGAAGAACCCAAAAGGCCAGAAAATAAGGATAATAGGTTGATCAAAATGATAATAGATGCAACAGATTCAATATTAGGAAGGATTGCCACAGTAGCTGCAAAGAAAGCCCTGCTAGGAGAGAAAGTGGATATTGTTAACTGTGAAAAAGCAATTGTCACAGGAAACAGAGAACAGGTCCTGGCAAGATTCAAGCAGAAGATAGATTTTGGAATACCTCTGAAAGGCCCGTATTACAACAGGATGCCTGACAGAATGGTAAGAAGAGTAATCAGGGGCATGCTTCCGTTTAGGAGAGACAAAGGCAAGAAAGCATTTGAAAGAGTCATGTGCTATATAGGGGTGCCTGAAAAACTCAAAGGCCAAAAGATGGAGAAGATCAAGGAAGCTGATATATCAAAGACCCCTTCATTAAGATATGTTTATATCAAAGAGGTATCAAAATTTTTAGGTGCTAAAATATGACAGCAAAGAACATAGTAAAAAAAGTTGTACAGACATCAGGAAACCGAAAGAGAGCAGTTGCCAGAGCAACACTCAAACAGGGAAAAGGCAGAGTCAAGATAAACAATATATCACTTGAAGTATATGAACCTAAGATTGCCAGGATGAAAATAAGCGAGCCGATTATGATTGCAGGAGATCTTGCGAAGGATATTGATATATCAATAACTTACAGAGGGGGAGGAGTGCTTTCAGGAGCAGAGGCTGTCAGGCAGGCAATCGCAAGAGGCCTTGTGGAATGGTCAGGCAAGTCAACATTAAAAGAAGATTATATCAAATATGACAGGTCATTACTAGTCGCAGATGTCAGGTATAAAGAGACAAGGAAACCTAATACATCCAGAGCTAGGGCTAAAAGACAGAAGTCCTATAGATGAGGTGCAAAATGATAATACCAGTAAGATGCATAAGCTGCGGGAAACCAGTTGCACATCTTTGGGAAGAATTCAAGCAGAGAGTTGAGAAAGGAGAGGACAGGAAGAAAGTCATGGATGACCTTGGCCTCGAGAGATACTGCTGCAGAGCGCTTTTCCTGGGAAATGTTGACCTGATTGATACTGCTTCACGATTCAAGAAGTTTTGATTAAACTATTAGTTGATTAACATGAGCTACCACACAAACCAGAAACCAATACTTCTCCATAGGGGAAGGAACAGGAAGAAAAGGGTTAAGACCTTCAAGACAGAGGAAGGTGCGAAGAAATGGGCCCAGGAAAACAAGCTCAAGGAATTCAAGATAATGAATCTCAGAAATGCTGACTCTAAGAAGAATAAGTTCAGAATAGAGACCGCTTAAGAGGCAAGTTTTCTGCATTACACATTTAATTTAGGAATAAACAGAAGTTTATCGGTTTTTGGAATCAATATTATTTGAGTATCTGGTATAGACCACTAAGAAGGCCAGTATAAAGTAGAAGATGCCCTTGAGACCAAATAATACCAATAATGCCACAAAGATTATGCTTAACCACCAGTTCTTCTTCCAGAAATGAGCTCTGGGCAGGGAAAATATGTCTTCAGAAGGAGTTATATTCTTGTTAGGATCCTGAATGATTGTCTTCTGATACATCAACTTTCTTTGTCGTATGGATTTAATGCTCACAACAGCCACAAAGACAAAAGTTAGAGGTATTCCAAATATTATGATGAGGGAGATTAATCCCTCAAATCCAGTGCCAATGCTGTAAGCAGTAGCATAAAGAGCACCACCCACAAGGATAATCAGGAATATGAATAAATACTGCATTAGATCATATTTTCTCTTTGATGTTATTGCAGGAGAATGTCCTTTGATCTTTGACAACCAATTATCTGCATCTTTCAGCATCATATTATATGTCAGATCCTTCCCTTGCCGTCTGATAGTTATATAGAAATAAGGCCCCTCGCCAAGAGGATTGGATGATTTGTTTACATAAGTGACCTCAGAAAGAGATATCTTAAATGAGTATTTCTTATAATAATCTTTATCAGGTTCAAATATTATGCTGTTAGGAGTGAGGAAAAGCTTTCCTCCAATCCATAGTCTTCCTGCTCCGCTAACCTGATGATTAGCCTCTGAGATCAGTATTGGTTCCTCACCATCTATCTTTATTGACTCTTTTATTGTATTCACCTCTCAGCTTTTGAATATCCAATATATAAAGGAGATAATTATATATTTTTCCATATTTTCAAGCTGAGTCCCATTAACTTTAAATACCAAACCTGTTCTAAGCAGTATATGGCTGATTTCAACCAGATTGCCATCAAATGGCAGAAGAAGTGGAAAGAATCAAGGATATTCAAGGTAAAAGAGGATCCTAAAAAGAAGAAGTTCTACTGCTTAGAGATGTTCCCTTATCCTTCTGGAAAGCTCCACATGGGCCATGTCAGGAATTATGCTATTGGTGATGCTCTTGCAAGATTCAAGAGGATGAATGGATTCAATGTTCTTTACCCTATGGGTTATGATGCTCTTGGCCTGCCTGCAGAGAATGCAGCAATAAAGAACCAGACACATCCTAAAGACTGGACCCTGCATTGTATAAAGCTCATGAAAGAGCAGCAGGAACAGCTCGGCTTAAGCTATGACTGGGACAGGGAGATAGCGACATGCCTCCCTGAATATTACAGATGGAATCAGCTCATGTTCATAAAGTTCCTTGAGAAAGGGCTTGCTTACAGGAAGACAGCTCCGATAAACTGGTGCCCTAAATGCCACACCGTGCTTGCAAATGAGCAGGTTGAGGATGGAGGCTGCTGGAGATGCCAGTCAGCTGTAGAGGTCAAAGACCTTGAGCAATGGTTCCTAAAGATAACTGATTATGCACAAGAGCTTCTAGAAGAAGGAGATAAGCTTGAGCACTGGCCTGAGAGAGTAAAGCTCATGCAGAAGAACTGGATAGGGAGGAGCGAGGGAACTCTTGTCAATTTCAAGCTCAAGGGAACAGATGAAAACCTTCCAGTATTCACAACAAGGCCAGACACATTGTTTGGAGTGACTTTTATGGTATTTGCTCCAGAGCATCCAAAGGTGCTTGAGCTTGTCAAAGGCACAGAGCATGAAGATAAGGTGAAAAAATTCATCAACAGGGTAGTTATACAAGAGAAATTCACAAGAACATCAGAAGACAAAGAAAAAGAAGGTATGTTCATAGGAAAATATGCAGTCAATCCCCTCACTGGAGATGAGGTTCCAATATACATCGCTAATTTTGTGCTTATGGAATATGGAACAGGAATGATAATGGCAGTGCCTGCACATGACCAGAGAGATTTTGAGTTTGCAAAGAAGTTCAAGATTCCTATAAAAGTCGTGATAAACCCACATGATTATGACCTGAACCCTGAGAAGATGGCAAGAGCTTACACTGATGAAGGCACTCTGATAAATTCAGGAGAATTCAATGGCTCAGGAAATATGGATGCTATTGCAGAGATATCCAAGTTTGTTGAGAAGAAAGGGTGGGGAAAAAGAACTGTGCAGTTCAAGATACGCGACTGGCTGATCTCAAGGCAGAGATACTGGGGAACACCTATCCCTGTGATATACTGTGGAAAGTGCGGAGTTATTCCTGTTCCAGAGAAGGATCTTCCTATTGTGCTTCCTGACCGCGTGAAATTCAGTGGTGAAGGCAATCCTTTGGAGACTAATGATGAGTTTGTGAATGTCAAATGCCCTAAATGCAAAGGAACAGCAAGAAGAGAGACAGACACAATGGACACTTTTGTTGATTCCTCATGGTATCCATTCAGGTACTGTGATCCAAAGAATGATAAGAAGCCTTTTGGTGATGCAGCAAAATATTGGATGCCTGTTGACCAGTATATAGGAGGAATAGAGCATGCTATACTCCATCTGTTATATGCAAGATTCTGGACAAAAGCAATGAGGGATATTGGCCTTACAGAAGTAAGCGAACCGTTCTCAGCACTTCTCTGCCAGGGAATGGTGATAAAAGAAGGCAGGAAGATGAGCAAGAGCTACGGCAATGTAATTGATCCAGGTGAAATAATAGCAAAATACGGTCCAGACACAGCAAGGCTGTTCATGCTTTTTGCTGCTCTTCCTGAAAAAGAGCTTGACTGGAGTGATGAAGGAGTCAATGGATCATTCAGGTTCCTGAAGAGAGTGATGAAGCTTGTTGAGGATGATGTCACAGGAGCTGATGCAGAGCTCAGCAACAGAGACAAGAACATAATAGCAAAGCAGCATAAGACAATAAAGATAGTGACAGGCCATATAAATAATTTTGAGTTCAGCCTTGCTATTGGGAAGATAATGGAGTTTGTGAATGCAATCTACAAATACAAGGAAGGAGACATCAATAAGAAAATCTATGATGATGCTGTAAAAGCAGCAGCGCTCCTGTTATCACCTTTTGCGCCGCATGTTTCAGAAGAGATAGGGGAGATGCTTGGAAGCAAAGGATTCATCTCGCAGGAAAGATGGCCTAAATATGATGAAAGCAAGATAGATGAGAGAGCAGAGGCATCAGAGGAACTCGTCCACAATACAATCGCTGATGTCCATTCAGTGCTTGATCTCGCAAAGATAAAAAAGCCTAAGAAGATAATATTGTTCATATCAAAGGAATGGAAGTATGAGTATATCAGGATGCTCAAGCAGGAGCTTGAAAAAACAAGGAATCCTGGAGAGATACTCAAGGCAATGATGCTAACAGATCTCAAGAAGCATGGCCAGGAGGTATCAAAGATGACTCCAAAACTAGTCACAGATATGACAAAGCTGCCGAAAGTACTGCTAAGCCTTGATGAGGAAGTGAAAGCTATTGAGTCAGCCAGAGATTTCATAGGCAAGGAATTTGATTCCAAGATAGAGATAATCAAGGCTGATCAAAGCAATGAAGCCAAGGCTAATAATGCAATGCCTGGAAAGGTTGCTATACTAGTTCAATGATTTCTATTGACTAAACCATTTATCTTTCCATTTCCATGCAGTATTCTGGAAGGCCTTCATAAGAAGTGCACATTGCTTCCAACAGTCTCTCATTGAATGTCTCTTTAAGATTAGTCTTATAAAGATCAAATCCTTGCTTCATAAGATACATTCCTTTATGCAAAAGATTTCCATTCTGTAATGCACCCTCTAATGTTTTATATCCATTATCATTAAGATTATCTTTATTTTCCATTTTGATTACCTCCATTAAAGTTGGTTTATTATAAGAAAAAAATATTTTTCAGCAAAAAAATCAGATAATAATGCTGGAAATCAGACTAATAATGATTAGAATTCCGAAG
>JAHJCS010000007.1 GCA_018812465.1 Nanobdellota archaeon
TCATACAGCCTTTACCTTGACACTCTTGAGCCATGGTATGCAAAGACTGTTGCATCAGACTGGAGACATTTCATAGACAGATGCATGTCAATACTGCAGGAAGAGGATAAACTAATGGAGATTGTGCAGCTTGTGGGTTCAGACGCGCTGCCTGAGAAAGAGCAGCTGACCCTTGAGGTCGCAAGGATGCTGAGGGAGTTCCTTCTTCAGCAGAATGCTTTCCACGAGATAGACACCTACTGCAGCCTTGAGAAGAGCTATCTTCTCATGAAGACCATACTCCATTTCTCTGATCTTGCATCAAATGCTCTGGGAAAAGGAGCAAGGATAAAAGATATCCTTGAGCTGAAATCAAAAGACAAGATAGCAGATGCTAAGTTCATCAAGGATCATGACAAGCTTCTGAATGATATACAGAAGCAGATGAACTCTGAATTCGATAAGGTGATATAAATGAAAGAGTATAGAACAATCAACAGAATTGCAGGACCTCTTGTATTTGTGGAGAAGACAGAGCCTATAGGTTATGCTGACCTTGTAAGGATAGCATTGCCAGACGGAACAATAAAGAACGGCCAGGTGCTGGATACCTCAGATGATCTGGTAGTTGTCCAGGTGTTCGAAGGAACAAGGGGAATAGACAAAGCATCAGGAGTCAAGTTCCTTGGTGAGACAATAAAGCTTGCTGTCTCAGAAGACATGCTTGGAAGGATACTCAGTGGAGCAGGCAAGCCTATTGACGGCGGGCCTGAGGTCATTCCTGAAAAGAAGATGGACATAACAGGATCAGCAATCAATCCTTATGCAAGAGGACCTCCAGCTGACTTCATCCAGACAGGAATATCAACTATTGATGCGATGAACACTCTTGTAAGAGGCCAGAAGCTGCCTATTTTCTCAGGATCAGGACTGCCTCATAACGAGATAGCTCTTCAGATAGCAAGGCAGGCAAAAGTATTGAGCCAGCAGGAAGGAGAATCCAAGTTTGTTGTTATTTTCGGAGCAATGGGAATCACCAATGAGGAAGCCCAGTATTTCATCAAGGATTTTGAGGAGACAGGCGCTCTTGAAAGGAGCGTAGTGTTCCTGAATCTTGCAGATGATCCTGCTGTTGAGAGGCTTGTCACACCAAGGATGGCCTTGACTGCTGCTGAGTATTTTGCTTATGAGAAGGACATGCACGTGCTGGTTATATTGACTGATATGACAAACTACTGTGAATCATTGAGGGAGATTGGAGCGGCAAGAGAAGAGATTCCAGGAAGAAGAGGATATCCAGGATACATGTATACTGACCTTGCGCAGATCTATGAGAGAGCTGGAATGATCAAGGGAAGGAAAGGTTCAATAACGCAGTTCCCTATCCTGACAATGATAGGAGATGACATCACTCATCCAATTCCGGATCTTACTGGATACATAACGGAGGGACAGATTGTGCTTTCAAGAGAACTTCACAGGAAGAATGTCTATCCTCCGATAGATGTGCTGCCTTCACTTTCAAGGCTCATGAACCTTGGAATAGGAAAAGGAAAGACAAGAGAGGACCACAAGCAGGTTTCTGACCAGATGTATGCTAACTATGCAGAAGGAAGGGACCTTAGAGGCCTTGTTGCTATTGTAGGAGAAGAAGCCTTGAGTGACAGGGATAAAAGGCTTTTGAAATTCGCAGAGGCATTTGAGGATAAGTTTGTTAGGCAGAGCAAGAGAGAGGATAGGAGCATTGTGCAGACACTCACAATTGGATGGGACTTGCTTAAGTCAATACCTGCTTCAGAGCTTTCAAGAATCAGTCCAGAGCTGAAAGAGAAGTATTATGGAAAATCAGCTGGTGAAACTGCTGAAAAGAAAGAGGCAAAGGCTGAAGAGAAGGCAGAGAAGAAGGAAACTGCTAAGCCAGAAGTCAAGAAAGCTTCCAAGGCAGCAAAGCCATCAAAGAAAGAAGCAAAGAAGCCAGCTAAGAAAGCCAAAACAAAGAGCAAGAAGAAGTAAGCCTCACCTCGGCAACATCAAGTTGCTGCTAATTATTGCCGAGGCTAGGAAAAAGCATAATTAAGAAAAACAGATCAATTGCAAAATGGCATTGGACATAAAACCAACAAGAAGCGAGCTAATAAAGCTCAAGAAGAAGATAAAACTTGCCAAGTCAGGGTACAATCTCCTCAAGAAGAAGAGGGATGGTCTTATCCTTGAATTCTTCGAGATACTCAAGAAAGCAAAGACCCTGAGGCAGGAGCTTACAGAAGAGTACAAGGTTGCTATAGAAAGGATCAACATGGCAAGGGCTGTTGAAGGAGACATAACCCTCAAATCACTTGCAATGGCTGTCACGCAGACACCTGAGATACATCTTCAGACAAAGAACATAATGGGTGTTGTTGTTCCAAATATAGAGAGCACAGGCCTTCAGAAGGCTGCTATTGAGAGAGGTTATGGGGTCTATGCGAGTTCAGCTCTTGTTGATGATGCAGCTTCTGCTTTTGAGAAAGTGGTTGAGAAAGTCATACTTGCTGCTGAGATTGAGACCTCAATGAAGAAGCTCCTGAATGAGATAGAGAAGACCAAGAGAAGGGTCAATGCGCTTGAATTTGCTGTAATCCCCCAGATGGAGCAGGTAGCTGCTTTCATAAGGCTAAGGCTTGAGGAGATGGAGCGGGAGAGCATATTCAGGCTGAAGAGGATAAAGTCCAGGCTGAAAGGGCAGTCCAGGCAGAAAAAGAAAGGGATGATAAGGCCGAACGGGACCGGGTAGCCAAGGCTGAGAAAGCAGAGCAGGACCGGATAGCTAAGGCGAAGGCAGATGCGGAGGAA
>JAHJCS010000083.1 GCA_018812465.1 Nanobdellota archaeon
AGCAAAGGGGTCAGCTCCTCTTTTGAGTAATCCAGGAAATAATTGATCTGATTGCCTGAACTCTTCTGCTTGATGATCCGGTTTATCTTTTTAAGCCCATAATCTATAGAAGGCATCCCCAGTTTTAACTGCTTGGAAAGTTCTCTTTTGTGGATGCCAGGATTAAGATAGATCAGCTCCAGAATCCGGGTCTCTGTAGTGTCATACATTGTATACCAATCATCATAGATTATATTACACTTATATATAAATGTTTCGCTTTTTAGCCACTGCTTCCTGATGCCAGCACCCTGAGCTGTTCAGACCAAGAAAATTATTTTAAGACTTAGAAAATACTCATTCACTTCCAGAAATAGACAAGAACCTCAACCTTCCTGAACCACTCAACAAATCCATTCACCTTCTCTGCCCTTGCAACAGCCTTCTTCTCTTCAGCAGTAGGCTCTCTTTGCTCAGGAACTTCTTCTATAGGCTGCTCTTCAGGCATTTCATCAACTTGAACATCGATCATCTTCTCTTCCAGGATATTCTTCTCTTGACCCTGGAAAGTGTAAGTCACTACCGCCCTTGCCTTGAATCGTGCAACATCAGGAGTGAATGTGGCTGACACAACAGCATTGTATTCATTTGCCCTGAACTTAGGCGCAGTGCCTTCCTCGCTGAAATAATCGCTCTCAAGCCTTGCAGTGATATCAGTCATGTCCATAAAAGCAGAAGGATTCTTTAGGTAGAGTTTTATCACGCCTTCCTCGCCTTCTTTAAGATTAGAATATATGAAGCTCACCTCGGGCTTTATCTCCTTGACAGTCATCTCAAACTCTTTTGTGTCAGCTCCAAGGATGGAATTCTTCTCAGAGCCTGTTGCTGTTATAACAGCCTTGCCAGGAGTGAGACCCTTTACTGCCACAGTGAGCTTTATCTCATCCTCACTGTCAATATCACCTTCCCATCTAAGTGTATTGCCGGAGGTATCATTGAAGTGTGAAGCAACCACCTCAAGACCTGATGGAATCACAGTAGTGATAGTGAATGCAGCTTCCTCGTCTTTATTGTTTGTAAGAGTGATATAGACTCTTGTCTCTTCTCCTGCATCAATCTCAAAATCATCAGCATTGAAATTTATGTTGAAAACTCCTGTTGCCTTAAACCCCAGACTGTCAGAGATCTTCTTTGTGATCTCACCAGATTTATAGGTAAGTTCACCGACAAGCTTGTCTGCAAACCTCTTCTTAGCCTTGATATCATAAGACAGCTCCTTAAAAGAGCCAGCAGCAAGACCTCCTCTCCAGGTCAGCTTGTTGCCCATCCTTTCAAGACCAAAGGTATTGGTTATCTCAAACTCAGGAGGGACTATCTCCTCAAAGTATAATGCAGATGCGCCTTCTTCGCCATCATTCTCGATCATGATTGTTATCCTCGCAGTCTCTCCCACCAGGATGTCAGAAGGCTCTGCATCCAGATTTATACTCAGGTCTGCGCCTGGCTCAGATATTGTGATGTAGAACTCCTGTGTATCAGAACCATGTATAGTGATATTACCGCCTTTTGTGTACTTGAACTCCTCAGCGCAGAACTTAAGCTTGTTCACAGTGATGCAATCGCCTTCATCCAGGACATATATTCCAGTGGGGCCCATTATTATGGCAGAAGATGCTGTCTCACCCTGCGAAGTGAGATAGGTATAATCATCAAACTCAAATGAATCGCCCATAACAACCCATCCCTCAAAGAGATAATCATCAGAAGCAAGGCCAATAGGAAGAATAAGCATCAGCACAAAAAACACTGTCAAATACCTCATATCAATAAAAAAGGAAAAAGGATTTATTAATGTTTTGTTCAGATATGCAGGAAGCATCTCTCAAGAGTTGCCAGCAGAACAATATCATGTTCATTGGCAGCCTCAATGACAAGCTTGTCATTCATTGAGCCTGCTGGCCAGACAACTGTCTTAACTCCTTCTGCAGCCATTGCATCTATGCTGTCCCGGCTTGGAAAGAAAGCATCGGATGACATCACAGAACCCTGCAGGTCATGGCCTTTCTTTTTAGCCTTGTCAATAGCCTGCTCTACTGCGCCGACTCTTTCCTGCTCTCCAGTTCCGATAGCAAGTGCTGCTCCATTCCTGACAAAGACAATTCCATTTGACCTGACTCCAACATTAAGGTACCATGCTGTCAGAGCATCGCTCAGCTGCTCTTGTGTAGGCACTGATGTTGAGACATAATCAGGACCATTTTCATTAGGTATCATTGGGTGCTTAACAAAATCTCTTGCAGAATGGATCCTTGTAAGATAAGGCACTTCAAGAGTGATTGTTCCGTCAACTAATGTTCTGATATTCCAGAAACCATTCACATCATCACCGATATACTTTGGGATCCTGTCCATGTTGCCTGCCTGCGCAACCCTAATCGAGTTGTTCAGCTTTTTTGTGCCCTCATTTCTTGTCAATACTTTCAATGCCCCTTTGGTGTAGCCAGGAGCGATGACACACTCAACAAAAGACTCCATGATCCTTTCTGCAGTTGCCTCATCAACTCTCCTGTTGAATCCAACAACTGAGCCAAAATGGCTTCTTTCATCACTGAGTCTTGCAATATTGTATATGTCATCCAATGCTTCGCCTTCAGTCTGGACCTTAAAGCCGCAAGGCACAATGTGCTTCATTGCAACGCATGCAGGTTTCCTGAAATACTTCAGAAGATTGTATGCCTGGCTCATGTCCTGGATGTTTGTCAAAGAAAGCCCGGATTTCCCTCCTTTGAGCATTGTCAGGTTTCCAACAGATAATGTTGAGTCTGATTTTGGGTCAATGACCGGCCGGTATGCTGCAAAAGGCTGGTGTGGATTTGTTCCATACCTAAGAGCAGTATCAACCGGCTCGTATCTGAGTACAGCCTGCCCAAGCTTTATCTCAAGTTCCTGCGGAAAATCAGCCTTAACTGGCGTTTTATATGCTTCTTTGAATGATGATACATCTGTTCCGTTTACCATCTCACTCTCCTCTCTGTTCAAACTTGTCATGCACATTCGGATAAGCGCCCATAACAAGTTTTGGATCCTGGCCCTCAAGGAAATGTGATATAGCCAGATCATACTTTGCAGTGTGCGCAAATGCCTGCTGGGCAAGGATGAATCTCATCTTCAGATCAGTTGCTCCGCCATTCTTCTGCATGTTTGCAAGAATCAGATCATAGCTTTCTGGATTACATACAGCCGCAACCCTATGGAAATTCTTTGCAGACGCCCTCAGCATGCAAGGCCCGCCAATGTCAATGTTTCCTCTTGCTTCCTCAAAAGTCACTCCTGGAGTTGCAACAGTCTGTTCAAAAGGATAGAGATTGACAACAGTCATGTCTATTGGAACTGCTTGTGTCCTTGCAAGATCTGCCTGATGAGATTGATTGTAAGTCTCTGTCAACAACCCAAGATATATCTTGAAGTCGAGTGTCTTGACTAATCCGCCCTGTGTCTCTGGCTGTCCTGTATAATCTGAAACCTGAATCAACCTTCCTTCTGCATCAGCACCAAGAATCTCGGCAAGCTTTGTAAAAGTTCCTCCTGTTGAATAGATCTTCACATCAGGATTCATTTCAATGATTCCTGGAATCAATTCTTCAAGACCTCTTTTGTCTGACACACTAGCTAATACATGCCTGACCTGCACTGGATTATCAATTTCTGTTACAACATTCATCTTACTTACCTCCTTGATATAGACCTTCCTTAACAGTCAGGCCTGGATGACTTTCAAGCTTCATCTTCTTTCCTGGATTCTTTGGATCAGTGCTGTATTTCATGTCATTAACTATCCTAAGGCCGCTTTCAAGCCTCATCAATTGCGCAGCGACTATTGCAGCATTCTCATATCTTCCGATGCCTACAATTCCTGTTGTCTCAAGGTCATCAAGACATGCTTTATAATCATGCCACTTTGACACATTTTCTTTTTCTCTCACTCCGATCTGGATTCCTTTTCCTTTTCTCAGACAGGAATCAACCAGCTTCAATGCCATTGAGTATGCTCCGTGAGAATGCATATTTGCATGACTGAATGGAGTTATCACAAGATCATCCGGCCCTATCTCACTAACAGGTTTTATGCAGTAAGGTATGCGAAACTCAATTACTTTTTTCTCTATTGATTTTATGGTCTCTTTAACCACAGGATAATCCTCTGCTAAGGTTGTATCAG
>JAHJCS010000084.1 GCA_018812465.1 Nanobdellota archaeon
CTTGGCAATATCCTTAGGTATCTTAAGAGTGACAGAGAAATCATTTATCTTTAGAGGCATTGAGTTCTTTATGTTGAACATGAGTATTGATGACTGGCCTATCCTCTCAGCAATCCTTGTTATTGTGAAGTCAAACTCATCAAGTATGCTTATCATGAAGATCTCAGCATCCTGTCTGGAGAGCTTCTGCTCAATGCTCTTGTCCTTGAATGAATCAAATATGCTCTCTCCTGAGCCCTTGCCTTTGAGATCATCAAATATTGTGGTGTCATCATCATCTCCACTGGTGAATACCTTGAACTGGACAGAGGTTATTGCTTCACTGCACTTTACTCTCAGAGTGTGGTCTCCGTCATTGGCTGTCACTGAGTTTGTGGTGGGCTGTATGGGTGTGAAAGATGCTGAGTTATCAAGAGAATAAGAGCAAGGGATCCCTGAAGGGGTTGTTGTGACCTGCAGAGGAACTGTCTTGTTGCTGTAGAGGATTGGTTTAGGGGATACTATGTTTATTATTGTCTGGTTCTGCTGGACAGGATCCTTCTGGATGCATACACCATCCTTGCAGTATTGGGTTAATGGAGTGCAGTGGTCATCAGACTCGCAGCCAGTTATGTTGAGTTTTACTGAGTATGTTGAAGTGCAGCCCTCATACCATACAATGAGGCTTGCAGTATAGGTCCCTATTGAGCTGTAAGCATGGGTTGTGGAAGCTCCTGTTCCTGAGGTGTCATCCCCAAAGTCCCAGTTATAGGCATCAACCTGAGCAGACTGCTTTGCAGAGAAAGGCACAGTCTCTCCAACCCTGCTCTTTGCATTATCAGCTGGCTTCTGGATGCCTGCTCCAACCAGGCCAATAGCCTCTTTTATGAAATTGCATGTGCAAAGGTTCTTGTTGTCAACAAACTCATCATGGTCAAGGATGTTATTGCAGTTAGAGTCAATACCATCACACTTCTCAACAGCTTTAGGATGTATGGACTTGTTATTATCATTGCAGTCACCTGTTCCGTTTAGGCAGATAGGAGGCTTGCCTGATACAGGCCTGCTTGAGTCGCACCATGAGTCATCATCAAGATCACAGGACCAGCCAGTACCCTGATCAGTCACGCTATTACAATCATTGTCAAGGCCGTCACAGGTCTGTTCTGTTGATTCATAGCCAGGGATCTTTGACAGGTCGCAGCCAGGCAGCCTGCCATTCACACACACCTGCTGGGCAGTACTGCAGACACCAAATTCACCGCAAGGATATGTTTTTTCAGAAGTGCATAAGCATAAAAGATTACCTAAACAGTCACTATCCTGACAATCAGTCAGTTTATCACAGTCATTATCCTGGCCGTCATTGCATAAGGATTCCTTGTTATTGGTTATGCCAGAAGAATCTATAGTGCATTCGTACTCGCAACCATCATTCCATTCTTTGTTTATATCATAATGGCCAGAAGCGCATGAATCTTCACTGATAACACACTGGCCAGCACTGCAGGAAGCAGAGACAACATAAGGCTTGGTATTGCAGTTATTATCACATGAACCGCAGTTGGTTGCGCTTGAGGAAAGATCAGCACAGGCTCCTGAACAGCATGTCTCTCCTGATTCACAGGCATTTCCGCCTGAACCGCAGTTTGCCTCATCAGAGGAAAAGTCATAGCAGTATCCATTGTAGCATGACTGGCCAGAAGGACAGGCAGTAGTGGCCCAGGAATAGCATGTGCCGATGAGCTGGCAGATCTGGTAGCTGGCTGTTCCAGAGCATTGTCTTGCACTAGGTGTTGTGCAGGGGCTTGGAGCGCAGTTTGAATCCTGGCAATCAGCAGAACCATCGCAGTCATTGTCAATAGAATCACTGCAGCTCGTCTCAAAAGTCTGAGGAGCAGGAAGAGGCGTGCAGGTAGAAGGACTCCACTGGCCTGAGACACAAGTTTGAGTTATGGTTCGCTGGCAGGCTCCAGTGCCGCAAGTTACTGTACGAGATGATTGCACAGCCTCATTGCATGAGCATGTTATTCCATTATCAATAAGGCCATCGCAGTTGTCATCTATTCCATTGCAGGTTTCTGAAGTTGGAGTTCCAGCAGTAACGCTGCAGACTGTGCCAGTATAGTCTGCCCTGCAGATATAAGTGCCTGTCCTCTGGCATGCTCCTGTGCCGACAGTACAGGTCTGGCCTTTGTTTGTGAAAGTCTCATCAATAGAGCCATCACAGTCATTATCTATATTATCACAAACCTCAGTAGGAACAGGACCGCAACTACCACAGGCATTCTTGACACCTTCATCTATTTGGGTATCGCAATCATTATCAATACCATCACATACTTCTGTTGTAGGTATACAATTTGAGGTGCATTGGCTGTTCTGGCAGGTCTGGCCAGTAGAGCATGGATTGTTGCAAGAACCACAGTTATTAAAGTCACTCCGTGTATCAACCTCACAGCCATTGCTGGTTATTCCATCACAATTTTTATAATAGGTCTGGTCACAGACACAAGCAGTTCCACTCCAATGGTCATTTGCGCCGGGGCAATACTGAGGAAAAATGCATTGTCCGGTTACATCACAGATATTGTCTGTATTTGGATCACCATCATTACAATCAGCACTAGAACAGCAGGCAGGGGCAGGAGTTGAAGAGCAAGTTCCACAAGAGCAGTAATGGCCTGTTTGACACTCACTTTGTAAAGTGCAAGAAGCTCCATCACATTTGCCACAATCCTGAAAACAGGTGTTGCAATTCTCATTATTTTGCGGTTGACAGAAAGTATCGGGACACTTTAAACCTGACAAACAATCTGATTGACAATTGAAATTAGTCTCACTTCCTTCACACATCCCATCCCCACAAATCTCAGAAAATACTATTTTTGGGTATATTAAGGAAACTATGATTATCAGAATGAATATTTGATACCTCTTTTTCATATATATGAAGATATTCAACTGATATTAAAAATTTATTGTTTTATAACCTATTTTAACAAGAATTACCAGTCAGGGTCAAAACTAGGATCAGGAGATCCTCCTACAGACCCCCCATAATTTTCAGGAATTTCAGCTACAATAATCTTTAGAGCATCTCCATAAAGATTGTGTACTGAATCCCAATCATTCTGTGACATATTCAAGAAAGGAAAGACTTTTTGTTCTGTTATACCAGATAAAGGATTAACAACATCTAAATTAAGTGCAAAGCCCATACCGGGTGTACTTAGTTGAGTAGCATTTGTTGCATCAATCAACTCAGAATTGTATGCTAGTAATATTCCATCTGTATCCCTAAGTAGTTCGTCTCTAATATCCTGCCAGGTTGCATAGGATGAATAAGCAACACCATTCTGATCATCACTGTTTATAAGAATCTGTGCCAAAGCATCAGCATTAGAAATTATTCCATTAGCAGCATCTCCTCTAATAACAAGTGAAGATTCACCATAACTCATATTGAATCCATTAGGGGCAAGCCATTTATCAACATAAAACTCTGCCTTTGTCTTTATTGCTGCATTTGGTGAATTTGATACAAGACTCTCATTTCCTGCCTCATCAACTGCTTTTATCGCAAAGTACCAGTCTCCTGCTGGAACATTGAAGAATTCGTCATATTGTGTTCCTGAAGGGCCGTTTGCTGTCATGCTGGCAAGCAATGTTGCATTCTGCCAGTCAGTCTCTGTTGCAATAGGATTTGCTGAATATGCAATTATGAAATGATCCGGACTTCCAATCCAATCATCATCTCCAGAGCTTACCCATCTAAGCCTTGCCTCTTCTCCATTATTTACAGAAGCATAAGATTCAAGATTATTCATCTGTCCAGGCGCAATCTTATCCTTAGGTGTGACAGGATCATCTCCACTGCCTCCATCATCGCCACCGCAATCGCATGCAGCTGCAGCTATTAAGGGTAGTGAATAAGCACCTATTCTCATGAATCCTCTTCTATCTGGTGTGTAGGTCTTAGTCTCAGAAGCAGTGCCTAATAGCCCTGTTACGCTGTTTATGATGTTTTCAAGGCGTCTGAACATTTTTCCACCAAACCTAGGTATGTAATGTATTACCCATTTATAAATCTTTCGGTTGTAGTCATTGGAAAGTGGTGGTGAAACAACAGCAACATTTATATAATCATTCATTATTACTGAATAATCATTCACTTTTATTGAATATGATACCGAAAAACACAGCAAAGATAATCATGTTCCTGCTAAGGAACACTGACGAGAAACATAACATAAACCAGATAGCGAAGTCTGTGGACATAAGTGTCGGAAGCTCATTTAAGATACTTAAAGAGCTTGAAAAGAGCAGGATAGTCTCTCCGGAGAGGATAGGAAACGCAAGATATTACACGCTGAATCTTGACAGCAAAGAAACCATAAAGCTCTGCGAACTCCTTATCCTTGAAGAGAAGAGGCGCCTGACAGGACACCCAAAACTATACTGCGAGTCCCTGCAGGAGTTTGACAAAGCCGAGCTGATCATACTTTTCGGCTCAATATTAAAAAAGAAAGAATTCAATGATGTTGATGCCCTGTTTGTGACTGACAAAGTCAAAGAGGTGACTGATTTCTGCCTGGAATTGTCTAGAATAAGGACAAAACCGGTTGTTCCGCTCATACTCAGGAAGAAAGACCTGATTAAAGAACTAAAAGGCAGGAAGGAAGCGATAATATCTATCATCAAAGAGGGGATTGTAATTAAAGGAGAGTCTGTCTTTATAGAGGTGATTAGGGATGCAGAGAAGTAGATTAGACTGGTGCCTTTCAAAAGAAGACAGGCTGAGACGGATAAGGCCTGATGAAGAAAGGTCAATGGAGCATATAAATAAAGCAAAGCACAACCTTCTTGCTGCTGACTACAATGCCAAAGGAGGTTTTGATGACTGGGCTGTCTCTCAATCGTATTATGCGATGTATCATTCCTTATTGGCGGTATTGTATAAGAATGGCTTTGAATCTAAGAACCATGAGTGCACAATAAGCGCAGTAGAGCATCTTATCAGGGCAAAGAAAATTGACCTGGATATGAAGGATATTATCTTCATAAGGACAGCAGAACAGATGAAATTCAAGGATGCAAAATCCCTCAGAGAAGAGTTTCAATATGGCACAAAGACGGATGTGAACAAAGAGATACTGGATAACCTGATAAGCAAAGCAAAAGAGATAGTTGAAAAGATTGAGCTTATATTAAATATGTAGTCTTGCTGCGCCTTTAACCATGCTCTCAAGAGTTTTAAACATTTTTCCACCAAACCTAAGCTTATAATGTATTACTCCTTTATAAATCTTTCGGTTGTAGTCATTGGAAAGTGGTGGTGAATATAGCTTACAGAACAGAAAACTATTTAAACAAGTGTTATATTTTTATTACATATGTTAGATAATTATAACAGATATAAGCTGCTGAAAGTCTTTCTGGACTTCCCAACAGAAGCCTTCAGGCTAAGGGAATTGGGAAAGCTAAGCAGAATCTCTCCTCCTTCTGTCATGAATTACCTCAAAGAGTTCGAGAAAGAAAGACTGATTACCAGATCAGTTAAAAGAGACATTCCTTTTTACCGGGCAGAGAGGGATAATGAAAGGTTTATCTTATACAAGAAAATAAGCATTATCTATGAACTGAATAACTGCGGATTGGTTGAAGAACTGTGGGATTCCCTCTCACCTGAAGCTATGATATTGTATGGAAGCCATGCCAAAGGAGAGTCCATAGAAGATTCTGATATTGACATCTTTATAATAGGAAAGGAAAAGAAGATAAACCTGATTAAATTTGAGGATAGATTGAATAAGAAGGTGCATTTGATGTTTGAACCTGATATAAAAGATGTGCCAAAAGAGTTAAAGAATAATATAATAAATGGAATTATCCTCAAAGGGTACATAAAGGTGTTTTGATATGATAATCAAAGTAACTCCGGACAAGGAAAAGGCGAAATCAATGCTTAAATTGATTAGAAGCAGGAAAGAATTCGCTTCTTCAATTGACTCAATGAGATTTCCTACAAATGCAGCAGAAAGCCATTATGAGATAATAAAAGAACTTGCCGCAGCCATATTGTTATTGGAAGGGCTCAAAGCTGTTGGGGAGTATGCTCATAAAGAAATGATAGAATGGCTATCAAAGTATAAAGAAGTGGAAGGGTGGGAGATAAGACTTATGAATGATCTAAGGATAAAAAGAAACAAGAGCTCTTATGAAGGAAAAGAGATAGACATAAGTTATATGGAGAATAAAAAGGATCAGATTGCGCTAATAATAGAAAAACTTGAGAATCTTCTTGTAAATAAATTAGATTAGATAACCTCCTGAACTTATTGTGATAGAGAAATTAAGCGGCAGGCCATGCACCCAGAAGATTTTTATATAAATAAGTTATTATGGATTTATGAAATCAATCATTATGCTGCATGGACAACCCTTAGCAGGCAAATCCACAGCAGCAAAGAATATTATAAAAGTTCTTAAAAAAAATAATCTGAAATCAGAAATAGTCAAATCAGTTCATACAAGACATAAGAAATCAGGAAACCTATTCAATAAGGATTTTGTAGATGAGGATATAAAGGAGACTAAAGCAGAGAAAGATGAAGCCTACTCAAACCTTTGTGATATTGCCAAAAAGCTCCTCAAACAGGGGATTATACCTGTTCTCGACGCAACTTTCCATAAAAAACACAGGAGAGAATGAACATATAAACCTGCCTTTGATCAGGCATAAAAGAATCCATGAAGTGCGTGATTGGAAACAGGTTTATGACATACTTCATAGAATAAAAGACATCCATGAAGCAGTATGCTGGAGATATGGAATAGAGAATAATTCTTTTCATATCAAGGAGATTGATGAGTATTGCAGAAGACTTAGTGAACGAGAGTTATACAGTCTTGTAGAAGAATGCAATAGAATCAAGAAATCAGCTTAAAGATATCTTTTGGTTATTTTGATATTTAATGATGTCGGTAAATATGAATCCCAGAACAGAAACATTTATATAGTTGTTTATCCAACTATATAGTTGGTGAGACAACTATGATATCCCACACACAGTTAGACATATTATCCAGCTTCTTCCCAGAGCTGAAGGAGAAGACCTCCAGAGAGATTGAGCTGGCAACAGGCCTGTCCCATGAGCCTGTTTTCAGGACCCTGAAATCCCTTGTCAAGGACAGGTACCTAAAAGAGAGAAAGGTGGGAAAGACAAATGTATATGAGTTCATATTCACTGATGAGAGCTATTTTGTCTATACATTCTTTATGATGAAAAGGATAAACAAGTTCAAAGAGAAACGCTCCTTAGTGTACAAAAGACTGAAGGAATTTGCAGATTCTATAAAAGCAAGTTCTGTGATATTATTCGGATCCTATGCCAAAGGCACAGAAACAAAAGAATCAGACATTGATGTGCTTGCAGTCTCTGATGATGGAAGTGCAGAAAAAGCAGCATCCATTCTCAAAACAAAGTATGACATCACAATTAAACCCGCTGTTACTGGCATTAAAGATTTCAGGAATATAAAAAGCGATAATCCTGAGTTTTATAAAGATCTGGTTGAGTTTGGAATTGTGATAGACGGCATGGAATTCTTCTTTAAGGAGGTTTATAGTAATGCAAAGGCCAATTGAATGGTTCATAAATAAGAAACTTCTTATGAAAGACAGGACAGTAAAGAACTTGGCTGGAAATTATATGAGAAAAGCAAGAAATAATATAATAACAATGAATCTTATGAAAAAAGCTATAGAATTCAGAGATGTTCTTGGATTGCCGGCTGATTATGATCCAAACGAATGGGTAGTGATCTCTGGATATTATTCAATGTATATGGCAGCATTAGGCATACTGGCAAGATTAGGTTATAAGAGTAAGAACCATACTGCAACAATTCTGGCATTGGAGACATTATTAGTCAAGAAAAGATTATTAGAGGGAGATTACCTGATTATCCTGAAAAGGGTAAAGATAAAGAAAGAAGAGATTGAGGAGCTGGACAGGGTCAGGGATAAGAGGGAGATTGCACAATA
>JAHJCS010000085.1 GCA_018812465.1 Nanobdellota archaeon
CCTGTGATGTGCGCCCCATAGATGAGAAACTGATTATCATCTGTGGAACGGAAGATCACATTCTTTGAGTTGAATCCTGAAAGGTCTATTGTTGCTGTGCCTTTAGGCTCCAGGATTATTGTGTTTCCGCTTATTGTCACAGTCATATGCGAGAGATAATTAAGGTCAACTGACGAGTCTCCTACACTCAGGACACCAGAATCAGGATCATACTGTGCTCCTTCTGGAAGATCACCCTCTACCTGCAGGGTAAGGTCACTGCTGCTGAATCTTCTGCTTATATCATCACCCACTTCAAGAAGATTGTCATCTGTCAGCACAATAGATCCGCTGCCTGAGGCATCACTGCCAGGTCCAGGAGCATAAGCCATATGGGCCAGAAGAACCCCAAGTAAGATGATGCAGACTATTACCCTAAATGAATTATCAATCTGTCTGGTTATTGTCCTCATGGTATTTTGATTCCCTCGGGCTCATTGAACTCTATCGCAAATACAAACCTGTTCGGCTCTTTTTGGTTATTGGCATTGACTGCAAATATCACAGTGCTGTTGCCTGATACCAGATATTTTATGTAAGTATCAGTATCTTTTTCTATCTCTTTCAGGCATGTGACGCACACGCCTTCTTCTGGCATTGCAGAAGTAAGCATCTCAGAGGTGTATAACAGATCATTGAACTGTCTTGCATCGATCTCTTTTGCAAAAGAGCTGACCTCTATGATTCCATCATCTTTTGCCAGCTTTATTGGATACTCCAAGCTTAAGGATGCTGTATCCTCATTGATTATTAGTTGAGTATTAGGATCTCTTGCAGTGATATCATAACCCATTCTCCTGAACTCGCTGAAATTTCCAAGGCAGTACTCAATATTATCATCTATATAATCAGACACCTCAACGCTGATCATCTCTCTGGTAGGTATCCTTGGCTCAGAAATAATCTTCCAGTATGCAGTCTGCACAAGAGATTCCTCAGTGGATTCTGAAGGAAGACCATAAAAACCGCCTCTGGAGGATATAAAGATCAAAGCATCCTGCGCTGTCTGGCCAAGACAGCTCTCAACAAACCTTACCAGGGGAGTCTGGCTAAGCTCTTCAGATTGTTCTTCAACAGGCGTTGATGAAGTATGTAATCCAATAATGATCATTGCCAGAATTAGGATTATCCCTATTATAATGAAGAAAGTCACCTGGCCCTTTTTTTCTGTCATAGATATAGTGTTTAATAGGAGCATATTATTTAAATATTGCTTTTAAGGCACAGAAAGAGCCAATTGAGTATAGTTGATAGCAGCTGATGATGATAGGATCATGAGAGGTTTATGATAAAAACCTTTATAAATGACCCCGAAGTCCCGGTTCTCAGAGCATAGAAATGTAGGCTTAGCTCGCCTGAATCTTTGCCCGTAAGAAGAATAAGAGTATATCCTTTAATGGATATCATATATGAATGGAGGCTAGAAAATGGGATATCTTAAGTATATGAGAGAGGCTTGGAAAAAGCCAAAACAGAACAAAGAACTCTGGACAGAGAGGCTTATTTCTTGGAGAAGAGAACCTTCAACATTAAGGATTGATAATCCTACAAGGCTTGACAGGGCAAGATCATTAGGTTACAAGGCAAAGCAGGGCTATGTTGTCGTGAGGCAGAGAGTGCTTAGAGGAGGCCATAGGAGGCCAGGACAGCACAATGGAAGAAGGCCTAAGACACAGAGAAGGTACCTTGCTCTTGACATAAATTACCAGGTCATTGCAGAGCAGAGGGCATCAAAGAAATTCCCTAACTGCGAGATCCTGAATTCTTATTGGGTCGCAAAAGACGGAAAATATTACTGGTATGAGGTCATACTTGTTGACAGGATGCATCCGGCAATAATCGCAGATGACAGGATAAACTGGATCATGGAAAGTCAGCATAAGGGAAGAATAAACAGAGGACTGACTTCTGCAGCAAGAAAATCACGAGGACTTAGGTCTAAAGGAAAAGGCGCTGAGAAGATAAGGCCAAGCAGGAATGCAGCTTTTCTAAGGAAATCCAAGAAGCAGAGGAAAGTCCTGCCTATGGTATGATTTTCTTGTTTTTTTCTTATTATTTTTTTCTTTTATTCCAAAAAATTTAAATAATATC
>JAHJCS010000086.1 GCA_018812465.1 Nanobdellota archaeon
AGGATCATATCTTGGTTATCTTCTGTCAAAAAAAGGGATGAACTGCAGGATTGTTGAGAAGCACAGCAGCATAGGTGTTCCAGAGCAATGCACGGGCCTTATAAGCAGGAATATTGAAGATATAATACCTACTGGATGGGTCAAAAAAGCTGTTCTGAACAAGGTGAATGGAGCTGTAATAATTTGTGCTAAATCAAGTTTTGAGGTCAGGGCCAGCCAGCCAAAAGCTTATGTTTTTGACAGGCCATTGTTTGACCAGGCAATTGCAGAGAATGCAGAAAAAAAGGGAGCAGAGATCCTCTTAGGAACCTCTTATGACAACCACATTGCATCAAAAACCTGGGTAGAAGCCAAGATACACTCCAACCAAGATAATTCCAAGAACAGGATAATCCGGTCAAGATTTCTCATAGGCGCAGACGGCCCTTACTCAGCTGTTGCAAAGAACTCAGGACTTCTTGAGAAAAGAAAGTTCTGGACAGGAGCTCAGGTCATACTTAAGACAAGCAAGCCTTTCTTCCAGAAAGACATGGTCTATGTATTCCTTGACAAGAAATATTCTGAAGGCTTCTTTGCCTGGACTGTGCCTATTGATGAGAACAGGGCAAAAGTAGGGCTTGCTTCACTAAATAAACCAGCTGAGCATCTAAATAGGTTCCTGAAGGACAAATTCACATCCTATTCAATAGAGCAGAGGCAGGGAGGCATCATCCCCATATACCATAAGATTCCTTTGCAGAACCATTATAATAATATCTTCCTTGCAGGTGATGCTGCTCTGCAGGTAAAAGCAACCTCAGGTGGCGGTGTAGTGAATGGCATGCTTGCAGCAAGAGAACTCTCGAGATCAATCATCTCAGGCAAGTCTGATTATGAGAAGAGAATATCCTATATCCAACGGAACCTCAAGATGCATCTGATGATAAGAAACAAGCTGAACAGGATGATTGATTCAAGGAAATCAGAATTATTGTCAAAGCTCAGCGATCAGGGTGTAAAGAATGTCCTGAGAAAAAAAGGGGATATGGACTTCCCAAAAAGATTCATTCTTGATCTTCTGCTTGCAAAGCCAAGCCTGCTTAAGTTTATCTTCTGAATTCTTTGCTGAACCATTCAACAGTCTTTTTCAGGCCGTCATCAAAGCTGACCTTACCTATGTAATCAAGAATATTCTTTGCTTTTGTGTTGTCTGACTGAGTCTTCTGAACATCTCCTGCTCTCTCCTGCGCAAAAGCTGGATTTACATCTTTTCCAAGTATTTTGTTTATCTTATTTACCAGTTCAAT
The DNA here is from genome assembly GCA_018812465.1 of Nanobdellota archaeon. Classification (GTDB taxonomy): domain Archaea; phylum Nanobdellota; class Nanobdellia; order Woesearchaeales; family UBA12501; genus WJJV01. The sequence goes on from JAHJCS010000086.1 coordinate 1,287, forward strand.
GACTTTGATTGAATTGCCATCAGCAATATTGAATATCTCTCCTCCAACAGCATCCTTATTTGCCGCTGCTGCAAGCAGATTGCCCTCAACAACATTGGCTATATATGTGTAATCTCTGCTCTGGCTTCCATCACCAAATATGACTGGCTGCTGATCATTCATTATCGCCTTGATGAACAGTGGTATCACAACAGCATACTGGCTGTTAGGGTCCTGTCTTGGACCAAAAACATTGAAGTACCTCAGGGAGACTGTCTCTAACCCATAAAGCTTCCAGTAAATCCTCAAATATTTCTCTCCTGCAAGCTTTGTGAGCGCATAAGGTGATCTTGGGTCAGGATTCACATCCTCTTTCTGCGGAAAGACCTTTGCATCTCCGTTCACAGATGATGATGAAGCGAATATCACCCTTTTAACATCATTATTCCTGGCCGCTTCAAGAATATTCAGGGTCCCATTGATATTGACATCATTGTACTCAAATGGATCCTTTAAAGAAGCAGGGACAGACCTTCTTGCTGCCTGGTGGAATATGATATCAGTGCCTTTGCAGAGCTTGTTGATGAGTTCTTTATCTCTTATATCACCTTTTGCAAGCTCAATCTTTCCCTTGAGATGGTCGAGAGTCTCTGGCTTGCTGTCAAAGAAATTATCAATAATAATCACTTCATCCCCTCTGGATACAAGCTCCTCTGCAATGTGGCTTCCTATGAATCCAGCTCCTCCTGTAACAAGACATCTTGCCATACAATACAAATAGAACTGAGAGTTTATATATTTTCTGAATCAAGATAAGAGATATTATCCAAATCAATTATCTTGAATCTTTCATTTCTCTTCCGGCTCTGTCCTAAATGAAGGTTAGCATCAATATGCGAAAGCCTTTGTTCAATCTAATCTGGCTGACAGAGGGGATGCTCCCTACGGGAGATGTCAGCTTTATCAGAACATATCCTGGCTTGAGCCGATGCTAATCCAAGCCGAAGGCGAGATTTAGGACAGAGCCTTCTCTTCCGCAATCTTTATATAGGAATATGTTCTAAAGTGTTCTATGAAAAGAGGTATCAGCAGAAGATCACAGATTCCTGCTACAGTTTTTGTCTATGCTCTTGCAGCTATAATCATAGCTTTTATCATGATATTCGGCTACAAAGCAATAGGTACACTAGGTTCTACAGCAAGCAAGACTGAGACTGCGAAGTTCAAGACAGACGTCAAGAACATCATAATAGAAGACACCAGCTATGGCAAGAATGATTTTATCAAATTAGGCATTCCTCCTGGTTATGAGGAGCTTTGTTTTGTAGCTGCTGTTAATGTTCTGTCCATGGAACAGAATGCCCGGGATATAATCTCTAAATATCCCCAGGCTGTTGATGTTGCTGAGTCTCCTAACAATGTATTCCTTGCAGACCTTGAGGGAGATATTGATCCTTTCTTTGTTGAGGCATTCAGGATAGATGGTGACCTGGCTGCAGTGTGCGTGAAACAGGAATCAGGAGAGCTTAGGTTCAGGATACAGGGCAAAGGAGATCATGCTTTGATAATACCAGTAAGCTGAGATAATCTATTTTTTAATAAAACCTTATGGCTTTATGGGTGAGTTAGATATCTAGTGTGTTTGATATTTAATGTGATCTATCTCTTCTTCATATAATCATAAAATTCTCTTTTTGAGGATCCATCTTCTTTGTGATCATACTCAAGTTTTACTGGTTTCTTCTGGGCATAATCTTTTTTATGATTCTTTTTTTCTGCTTTTTCTTTGCTTATAGATTTCATTACCTCATACTGTACTGCCATAGTTATCCTTCCGACTACCATGCCAATAACAAACATTCCAAATCCAAAGAACGCCATATATGAGTTCATCTCTTTGCGCGCAAGCAGGTAATAATTAAAGCAG
>JAHJCS010000087.1 GCA_018812465.1 Nanobdellota archaeon
ATCCTTTGGATAATACTGCTGCCTTGGCCATGTAAAGCATGGAATAATAGCAGATAGTGATTGTCCAGTATGTTGATGCGGATTTTCCGGATCTTGCCACAAAATCAGCGAGCTCCAGGCTGTCTATCCCTTTCCTGATAAATCCTTTCATCTTGAACGAAGCAGAACTCTTTTTTATGAAGAATTTCCTGCTTTTCTTCATGACTGAAAGCCTTTCAAATTCCTTTGCATACTCTTCTTTGTCAAATTCCATCTTCAAGCACTGTCCTCCAGAAATATCCCTCGCCATGCAATATAATATGATTCCCCATCACTTCATCTGCAAGATTATGATCTTTCTCCTTCAGCATATGCTGAAACTCCTTGATTGACATGAATATTGGGTTTATCCTGATCCTGAACAGCATCTCATTTTTTGAGAAACTTATATTCTTCTTTCCATCCTTGTTTATCACGATTATATCGATATCGCTTTCTTTCCTGTGCTTTTCCTCTGCTCTTGAGCCGAAAAGCGCTGCAGCATAATCGCCTTCAGGAAGGTCCTTCCTTATGACTGAAATCTCTTTGTGCTTATTGCAGAAACTATCTGCTTTCTTCCTCTCTGCAAGCGAAAGATAGCTCAGGGTTATCTTATCCTGCAGGTTCAGCGAGCATAATATCACGCTTCCTTTCCTTTCAAGAATGAACACCTCTTTATTCTGATTCACAGCCCTATACGCAGTCGTATAAGGCACTCCTGCATCTTTTGAGAGCTGTCTCAATGTGATCTTGTTGTCAAGATTCTTCCCCAAGACATATATCAAACTCAGTAAGTTATCCATTTTTGGTTAATGTTAACCATATCTGGTTAATAAAGGTTTTGGTATTATCCACTTTTGTGGTATTTTATATATGCGATTCTTGTGGTTTTACCACTTTTTTGGTTATTGAAAATTGCGCAAGGGTTAAAACGCTGCACTTCAGTGCACAATTTCCAAGACTAAAAACACGCCTATCAATGCGAGGAGCGAAAAACTATGGGCTTTAGCCTGTGGATAGCGGCGAATTTTTATTATCTTATTTGGTCAGTCAAATGCCCACATATTTTCACTCTGTTTATTTTGTGGTCACCTGATCACACTTAAAATATCCTCAAACTTATCAACATAGACATCTGCCCAGACTTTCTTCCCAAGCTTGTTTCCGCCATATCTTGCAAAGCAGGTCTTCATTCCAACTTTCTTTGCTCCAAGTATATCCTTTTCTCTCCAATCCCCAACATGCATTGCTTCTGAAGGTTTTACTTTCAATAATTTCAAAACCCTCTTAAAAGGCAGCCTGCTTGGCTTAGTCCTTCCAGTATCCTCTAATCCAACAACAGCATCAAACATATCAGCTATTCCCATTGCATCCAGCCTCATGTAGGCCTTTAGACGAGGTGCATCTGTCACAACAGCCAGCTTCAGGCCTTTGGCCTTAAGCTTCCTCAATGTTTGTTTCACCTTGGGATATGGCCTAAGATTCTCATACTTCACCTTAAGATAAGCATTCACTGCAGCAGCAAGTATCCTGTCAGATACAACTCCTTTTTTCTTAAGAAACTTCTCAAAAGCATCATTGCTCTCTATGCCATAAGACAGATAGAAGTCAAACAATTCTTTTCTCAATCTTTTTTTACTGCCTCTGAACCCTGCTTTTATCATAGCATCCATTGCAGAAGCAGAAGCCTTCTTCTTGAAACTGATGAAATCAACCAGTGTATTGTCCAGATCAAATGTCACTGCCTTTATCACAGCAGATCTACCCCATTCTTCTTTATCTCAGACACCATCCTGTCCTTTGATCCAAATTCCTTTGCAGTGAACATATGCTGCTGTATATCCTTTCCGAACCTTTTCTTCAGCCTGTCTGCAATATCCTCAATGTCAAGCTTTGCCTGGACAGGCAGCTCTTCCTTGAACACAAGCGCAACATCTATATCAGAATCCTCCCTGTAAATCCTCTTTGCGACTGAGCCAAATAATACTATTCTCTCTGGCATGCACAAAGAAAGCACCATCCTCACATACTCTCTCAGCACAATTGAATAGGAATAAGGCAGACTATTCAGTTTCCTTTTCTCCATCTCGCATAGGAATATTATCTGTTTGACAAAGTCATTTGCCAGATTGAATCCATAGGTCATTCTCCCGCCCTTTCTCATGTCAATGATATCATGCACTACAAGATCCTTAAGAGATTCTGTTATAGAATTGTTTCCAAGATGAGTCAGTCTTTTTATCTCAGGCCTGGTCAGTCTTGCTCCTGGAGATTCTGACATCAGGACCAGTATCCTCCATGTTGCCTTGCTTCCCAATAATATATCCAGGAACATTATATCATCCCCTCCATTATCTTGATGTAAGGCTTCACAATCTTTTCTATGAAATAAGATGCTTTCTTTGAGAAGTTTATATTGAACATATCCTCTTTCTTGTCTGAATAATACTGCGCCTTTCCTCTTTCAGACTTTCCTGCCCTCAATAATCTCACAACAGTGGTTTCATGTATTCTCAAAGCCTCGTCTATCTCCTTCTCTGCCTCTTTTATCAGGTTCAATATCATCTCTTTTTTAGGCTCTTCTTTCAATGCTTCTGAAAGAGATTCTATTGCCTTTGAGTGTATGAATTCTCCTGCGATCTTCCATCCTTTGATCTTTCCCAGATACAGTTTAGTGAGATCATGCATTGCATAATATCCTGTAACAATGCTCCATCTGGGAGATTCAATGACCAGCTTTTCAGCAAGCTTCAGATCCTCCCTGTATGCATTCTCATGGAAATATATCCATTCTTCTCTTTCCTTCTCTCCAAGAAGCTGTTTATCCATTTTTTTGTATAAAAGTACTGCTTATTTATATATTTTTCCACTTTTTTGTACTTTTACATACACTTTATTGGAGTTTACAGTCAGAATCAACCAGTGTATTATCCAGGTCAAAGGTTATTGCAAATGGCAAAACCATTTTCAAGACTAAAAATTTGACCATCTGATGTTAACATTTGGCTGCAATTAGAATTTGATATGGTCCCTGGTCAAATTTTTATTATTGCGCGTATTTTCATGTTCATGACTCACCTTCTGGCCTTCTTAAGCTTCATGTTCAGTTCATTATACTCTTTCATGTACAGCTTTATTGTCGGCCTAAGATCATGCTCTCTCTCATATGCCTGCAGGCTTGCATAATATTCTGCCCTCTTTTCCATATCAATATTCATAGGGGGCAGACTGTGTTTTATCAGGATATTATTCAGCAGAACCCTTCCTACCCTGCCATTCCCGTCTCTGAACGGGTGGATGTTCTCAAACTGGTTATGCACAACTGCTCCAAGGATTAATCCGGGATATTTGTTCTTGTTCTCATCATACCATCCAACCAATTCCCTGAGAAGATAGTTTATTCTTGGCTGCGGAGCCCCTTCATGAACAACATTTCCTTTGTTATCCATCACAACAACTTCCTCTCCTTTTTTCCTTAGCTTTCCTGCAAAGCTCTTAGAATTCTTAAAGATTATCTTGTGCATCTTTTTAATCAGCTTAATGGAAATATGCTCCTTGATGGTTCTTATATAAGAGATCGCTTCATCAACACCATATGCTTCTGCAATGTCTTCCTTGGATTTATCCGGCCATTTATCTTTCTCAAGAATATCCTTTACTTCTTTCAGGTTCAGCTTGCTTCCTTCTATTGCATTGGTGTTGTATGTGAAGATTTCAGAGAATTTCTTCCAGTCACTCTCTGAGAGGTGGCTTATCTTGAAAGGTATGTCTGCCTCCAATTCCTTTATTGTATTGATCTCCTGTTCTGATAGCTCTACCCTCAGGGGATCCTTGATTATCCTATATTTATGTATCTCTTCCAGGATGAGCTTTTCAGCAATCTTCCTTCTTTCTGGGTCAAGCTTTGTTCCCAAATACTTCCTGAATTTGTGGACTTTGGACCCTTCCCTGTAAGAATGAGCCAGAAAGTATTTTTTTCTCTTTCCGTCATTTCGCTTTTCTATGTGCATATCATATATATAGGTGACTACATATATAAAGCTTTTGGTTTTAGGTGACTACATATTGATTGTTTTGTGGTCACCTACTCCCAGAAACCTCTATGGTTGCAGAGGCAGCAGTTGCTTGCGTTTGAAATACATGAAATCAATCAGTGTATTGTCCAGGTCAAAGGTTATTGAAAATGGCAAAACCATTTTCAAGACTAAAAATTTGACCATCTGATGTTACATCAGGCAGCATTTAGAATTTGATATGGTCCTTGGTTAAATTTTTATTATTGCTTTCAACATATGTAATCTAAGATTGTTTTATTCTTTTTAAATATTGCTCACTTCCGGAAACTTTCCTCACAAACCGGAAATTCTTCCACAACCACTGGACATGTGTGCGTAAGGCTTAAAAACAGACCATAATCTTTTGATTTTATGAAAGAACTAAAAATATTCAAGATTGAATATTCATGGTATGAAGGAGAACATGATGAAACCCTCATAGGAAAAGATGTGAATCAACAATCATTTGAGAAAGACCTCCTGGAAGCAAGAAGATTTGCAGAAAGCCTGATAGGAAAGGAAGCAGAATATTCTGACTATCCTGGCAAAGGATATTCAGTGGAATGCCTGCCTGCATATTATGAACAGATAATCTGGTATCTGACCACTAAGCTGGGTTATATCTGCTGCAGTTTTGATGAATGCATTGAATATGATATCAGTGACTACAACCTGAACCGGATAAGCATCGACCGGATTGAGACCAGGGCAAAAAGAGAGGGGCTTGATGATGAGCGGAGTCTACACAACCCGGCCAATTAAAGAGATAGGCAGTAAAGCATTCAGAAGACTGCTAAAAGGAAGAAAGATTGCAGTATCACAGCACGCCATGGATCATATTGAGAGAAAGGAAAGAAAGATTTTTAAAGAAGAGGAGCTAATAAGAATTACAGGCAAAGACAATCCGCGAAGGTGTTATCTTCAGGAAAACGGCAGATATTCCCTGTATTACCGGAAAACAGAGGGATACCTAAAAGTGATAATAGAACTGGAAAATGATAATGCAGTCATTGTCTCTTTCATGAATGTGATTGAACTGCCGAAAATAAAATGAAAAACAAAAAATATCTGACAGGAAAAGGGAAGTTCATCTATGATTACAAGCATGACATACTCACTTTCAGGACCAAAGGAAGAGAATACAAGAACTCTATAGAGTTCCAGAATTTTGTTGTGGACATAGACAAGGAAAACTTTGTTACGGGTATGAGAGTATTTGACGCTTCAAAAGTCTTCAACATGGAAAGATATTCTTTAAGAAACATAATGGACGGCGAGTTCAGGGCCAAGGTGGAAGAAGGAGTGATAACAATAACACTCAATTTCGCCAGCAGGATAAGGAACAGGATAATCCCTATCTTTGGGCACAAGCAGAACTTTACCCAGCAGATAACAACCTCTCTCGGCCGCCACCATCTTGCTGATTCTCTGGTTGAATGCGCTGCAAGCAGTTAAAGATTGCATAAAATTCTGAAATCTCTATCACAATGAATAACTATGCTATCTAGGCCAAGTATTATTGCCTTGAGCATGAAGGAAGTATAGAATCAGCTTATTTAAAGGTTCTGGAGCGCTAATCATCCGCCTAACCTTCCAGCCCCTTATCAATCTTCCATCATAATCCTTATCTTGGCCACAAACTTGCGGGCATCCTCAATCACTTCCCTGACCTTTCTTTCTGCATAGACCTTTGTGGGGCTGTATTTTGATGTAGAGCTTTCTATCCTTGCATCTTCAAAATAAGCAACATAATCCTCTTCAAATATCTTGTGCGCCTGCTCAAGCAGCTCAAGATCCTCTTTCTCAATCTCATCAGGCACAAGAAGACGCCCTAAAGCAATCTGCGTGGCATAATGATCATCTGTTTCATATCCCTTAGAAAGCACTGCTGCCTTTGCCATGTAAAGCATTGAGTAATAGCAGATTGTTATTGTCCAGTATGCTGATGCTGATTTGCCGGATTTATCCACAAAATCCGCAAGCTCCAGGCTGTCAATGCCTTTTCTTATGAAACCTTTTATCTTGAAAGAAGCATTGCTCTTTCTTATGAAGAATTTATTCCCTCTTTTCTCTTTCAGAAGCCTCTCAAACTCTTTCCTGTATGCTTCCTTGTCAAATTCCATCTTCAAGCACTGTCCTCCAGAAATAGCTTTCGCCATGCAGTACTATATGGTTCTTTATGACCTCATCAGCAAGATTATGCTCCTTTTCCTTCAGCATATGCCTGAATTCCTTTGCTGTCATGAAAATAGGATTTATCCTGATCTTGAACAGCATCTCATGCTTTGAGAATCCTATATTCTTTTTTCCATCCTTATTTATTACCATTAAATCAATATCACTGTCCTTCCTGTGCTTTCCGCCTGCGCGTGATCCGAACAGTACAGCTGAGTAATTGCCTTCAGGAAGGTCTGCCCTGATCACTGAGATCTCTTTGTTTTTTCTGCAGAAATCATCTGCCTTCTTCCTTTCAGCAAGCGAGAGATGGCTCAATATTATCATGTCTTTGGTATTCAGGGAGCATAGTGTGGCACTCCCTTTCTTTTCAAGCTCAAATAAGCTATTATTGAGTTTTACAGCCCTGTAAGCAGTTGTGTAAGGCACTCCTGCCTCTAATGCAAGCTGCCTGAGAGTGACGTTTTCCCCAAGATGTTTTCCCAGTACATAGACCAAATCAAGCAGATTATCCATTTTTGGTTAATGTTAACCATATCTGGTTAATAAAGCTTTTGGTTTTAGGTGACTACATATTGATTGTTTTGTGGTCACCTACTCCCAGAAACCTCTATGATTACAGCCAGCCAGAGCTTGACAATCTCCTAAGAAAGAGATTGGAGATTCTCAGTCCACTCATTTAGCTGTCTTACTTCAATAACTTTATATATCTTCCTTTCTAACCTCAGTATATGGGAACTAGGGTCATCCTTCTGATTGTAATATTTATTCTAATTCTTATTTACAGTCATGTCCTTTACTGGCAGATGTTTGAGAGGACAAGGGACAAGACTAAACTGAGATTTCATGAAGTCACATTTAGTATGCAGATTCCATTCATTATTGGCCACTTAAGTTATTTGTTTCTCAAGAAAGTAGGTCTTCTGCATTATGATGATCCAGAAAAGCTTAAGATTCAGATGTTTATATGGTCAGAAGATATGGGATATCTAAAATTATTGTTTAAAGGATCTAATGACCCTGCTGTCAGACCTCTTGTCAACAGATTCAGGATTATGGCAGCCCTATACACTGCTGTCTTTATTGTATTCCTATACTTTTTACTGATAAACAGGTGACCTAAAATGCCCTACACACTATCCCCAAGCAGACTGAATCTATTCAAGGACTGCCCTAG
>JAHJCS010000088.1 GCA_018812465.1 Nanobdellota archaeon
GAGCTTCCATTGCAGTCTATTGTTATATTGGATGCATTCACCTGGATAGCAGGATACAATCCTGAGGGAGAAATATTGAAACTGGTATTGGATATGATATAAGTGCTGTTAGGCTCAATCAAATAAATTGTGTTGTTTGAATTGTCCTCTCCTATCAGAGCCAGAGTCAGATTATCATATTCACAATAGGATGAGTTTGAGCACACATACTCATTGTCAGGCAGTATTGTGAATGAGGATGACATTGTGTCATGCGTTGCATTGTGATAATCATCATAAGGTATTGTCATCAGCCTGAAACCGGTCCCCATCATGGCTGAGACGTCCCAAGTGTAATAGGAGGGTGTTGAGGCAAGATAATTCCAGCTGCCACCATTGTCTTCGGAATAATACAGATAATATGAGATATTGTTCACTGAGCTCTGGTTTGTCCAGTTTATGGTTATATTATTCTTATAACTGCCCCCTTCTATTGGATAAGTGATATTGACAGGACCGCAGTCACCTCCAATTGTCCCTCCAGATTCTCCTGTGCCATTGCCTATAAATGATATTGAGATGTTCTCTCCATAAAAGTTTCCTATCCCATTTACGCAGAAGCTGCTCTCTGAACCAGTTACATTGACTCCGACACTATAGAAGTTGTTATGCCAGATATTTATTCCTGTCCCTGAGACAGCGTAGACTGAATTGTTGCAGTCAGCGCCTGCTTGTATAAGTAGGGTATTCTCTGTTATGTTGATGTTGCTAAGGGAAGATATGGATATTATTCCAGAAGAGCACGCCTCATTGTTAAGTATCATATTACCTTTGAATAGTGTGTCATTGGAAAGGGCGATGTTCTGGGTATCATTTATCCAGTTGCCTGTTATATTTAGATTTGATGAGCCGATAGTATATGCAGAGATTGCGCTTGAGCAGTTAGAGATATTATTACTATAGATATTAGTGTCATAGGAGTACAGCGTCCTGATTCCCCAAGTCACAAAGCTGCTCAGCACATTGTTCTTGATTGTTGAAGGGCCGCTTACATTCTCAAATATGATTCCTGAATTGCTTCCTGAGCCTCCTGAGAAATTACCCAGGATTGTGTTGCCATCAAGTGTTATGTTATCTGCATTATAAGCAACAATGCCTGCCTCATAATAGTTTATAGAGCAATTCCGCACAGTTATATTGTTTATAGCTGACTCATTCCTGCTGATATATATTGCGTAAGAGTCGCTTGCGCTCTCGCTGAACAGGCTTGAACCATTGCAGTCAAGCACAACATCAGATGCATTGATCCTTATTGCATAACCAAAGTCAGTGCCAACAGAGGTTATGTTGAAACCCAACATACTATTGGCAATATAGAGCCCGGATTCTTGTATAGTTATGTTTCCAACAGTATTATTCTCCCCTGTCAAAGCAGAAGTTATGTCCTGATACTCGCACAAAGTCTCATCAGAGCACACCCAATTGTTGTCCAGGCCCATTAAGAAAGGTCCTGAGGATGTGTTTGTCGCATTATAGATATCATCGAAAGGCACTACCTTGACACGATACTCAGTTCCATAGCTCAGAGAATATATTGACCAGTTGTATTCAAAGTCAGATGTACTGTTGATCCATGTCCAGCTTGTTCCGTTATTACTTGAATAGAACAGGTTATATGAGATATTATTCACTGAGCTCTGCTCTGTCCAGTTTATCTTTATTGGGCTGGACTTGTTCACAAATGACTCTCCGCCTGCAGGATATATGAGTATTGAAGGCCCACAGTCTCCGCCGATATTTGTGTCATTCAGGCCTGTGCCGTTGCCTATTGATGAGTGAGATAGGTTATGTTCATAGAAGTTTCCTTGGCTATTGACACAGAATATGCTGTCTATTCCGCTATCGCTGACTCCTTTGCTGTAGAAGCTATTTAGCCATGCTTTGTTGGATGTTCCTCCGCCAATATTAAGATCATAATATCCTGCTCCTGTGCTGAAGACTGAGTTCTCGGTTACATTGTTATCAGCGCAAGGAGATGATAGAGATATGCTGTGCTGGGTTGAGTTTATTATCAGGTTATGGATTATGGTGTTATTATCAGCATTAGACAAAGAGATTGCGCTCTGTGTGCTATTGATTATTGTGTTGTTATATAATGTGTTCCAGTCGCATACATAAAAGCCTGGATTGCATACCAACCTGATACCTACAAGATTGTCCTTTATTGTGTTGTTGTATATCTGGTTATAAGAAGAGTTTGAGAGCAGGTCTATTGCTCTAGAATTACTGGTGAAGTTGTTCATATAAATATCATTGTTATCAATGTATCCACTAGATAATATTCCACCTATCAAGATGTCATAAAATTTATTTGACTGGATTGTTCCATTGTTGAAGTGATCTATGGCAAGACCATAGTTTCCATGCCCTGCTGAATTGTTCTCAAGCAGGCTGTTGTTTGAATAAAGTATACGGAATCCCACAGAATAATTGTAGGTATGGCAGTTCCTTATTGTGAGATTGTCAAAGTTAGAGGAGTACACACCATAACCAGATCCAGTGCTGGGTCCATTCAATAAAGAACCATTGCAGTCAAGGGTTATATTGGAAGCAGTTATGTTTATAGTAGGGACAGCTCCTGACATTGAAATGTTGAAAGAGCCTGGAGTCTCCACAGTATAAGTATAGTTGCCCTGGATGAGAAATATTGTGCTTCCAGTATTGTTCAGGTTATACAATGCATCAGTGATATTGCCATACCTGCATATTGAAGTATCATTACACACCCAGGTGTTGTTTAGGTTCAGGAGTATTCCATTGGACATCACACTGCTTCCATTCAGGCCATGCTCATCTATTGGAGTCACAGAGACTGTCCAGTTCTGCCTTGCGCTTGTGGCAATGTAATGGGTTATGTTGGTCTGGTTGGAGTACAATAATGCTACCTCTTCTGCAGAGAGAGCTCTGTTGTAGACTCTCACCTCATCGA
>JAHJCS010000089.1 GCA_018812465.1 Nanobdellota archaeon
ACTGTGATAAATGTCTATCTTCTGGTCAATAGAAAAAAGGACAAATAAACCCCTGAGAATATGGGTGTGTTTATATAACCTAAAACAAAGAAAAATATATAAATGGGCCAGATAGTTCTTTATTTATGAAGAAAAAAAGAGCAGAAAAGACTAAGAAAGCAGTTCTTCTTATGTTAATAGCTGTTATACTGGGTTTTACAGCTGCTATGATGGTTTATTCATTCTATTATGTGGACAAAGTAGAGGTTTATGATATGAAAGTAGAAGTTGGTGATCGCGCAGGTTTTGATGTTGACAACAAGACTCTTGCATTTGGCATTGTAATACCAGAATCTACAAGCAGTACAAGATATTTCTCTCTTGATAACAATGAAAATTATCCTGTAAAGGTAGAATTCAAGACAAGAGGGGATATGGCAAAATGGGTAAGCCTGAATCAGGCTGCTTTTATCATGGAACCTGGTACAAATATGACAATACCAGTTTCTGTAAGTGTACCTTATGGGACAAAAACAGGCAATTACACAGGCAGCATAAAAGCAGTGTTCAAGAAATACAAACTGATATGATAAACTTATCCAGGAAATATCTGGGATATACCAATAAAAATGAAGAATGTCTCAAACAACAGGATTGCTGTCTTTGCAGGATTTGTTGTTCTGCTCACTCTTTTTGTGAACAGTTATGCTGTGACCCGGATAGGAATAACTACAGGAGCAGCAGTTGTCAACCAAGGTATGGTCAGCATATGCTTAAACAGGCCTCCATACATAAACTATTCCTGCTCAGGAAACGCTGTTGTGGGCCAGCAATACATATGTGATTTGGATGCATACCTAAATCCAGGAGAGTATGTCAATTTCTCTGATGATACTGGCCTATTTGAGATAAACAGGACAACTGGCCTGATAAATTTCACTCCGGACACAGGGGATCTTGGTTTCCATGTGATAAACATCACTGCTGTTGAGAACAGTTCATGCTCAAACAACATCAATTCCACCATTTTCACCCTGAACATCACATCAGAGGAACTGCTGGTGACATACCTGAACATAACAAAAGAAGGGGGGCACGGAGCGATGCTCAACTGGACTAATATCACCTGGGCAGAGAACTACACTGTGTACTACAGCGACAACATATCAGTGATGAGGAATCTTGTCTACAATGACATGACTGCAGTTGAAGGCATTGAAACCCTTTTCTGGAATGACACATCAGCGCACAATGCCACCAGAAGATATTACAGGATAATGGCAGTGAACACAACAGAGAAGATCAGTGCAGAGACAGTCGGCAAGTTTGACCTGCGTTTCATAGCTAACGCAGACGGAAGCCTTGGAAGGAACCTGTTCTCCATACCTTTCAACAAGACCTATTATGCAAACCCTTTCCTGCATGACAGCCTGCTCTGCAATTACTCAGCCACACTAACCAGGCTTAATAGGGATGATGAGAACTATGAGAACTATGAGAGCCACAGCTGCTCAAGCGGAGCCTACAACAACTACTCAATGGGCTTAGGAGACGGGTTCTTCATGTACTTGAATACGACATATAATTACACGGTAGTAGGCCCGGTCTCAGACCAGAATCTGACACTGATATTTGTATCCAATGTGGATGGAAGCCTTGGAAGGAACCTGTTCGGACTGCATCTGCCTCAAGAGACCCAGTATGCTGATCCTTTCCTGATAGAAAGCACATTATGCTCATATTCAGCCACACTAACCAGGCTTAACAGGTATGATGAGAACTATGAGAACTATGAGAGCCACAGCTGCTCAAGCGGTTCATACAACAACTACTCGATGCTTCCAGGATATGGATTCTTCATGTATGTGGACACAACAGAGAGTGTAGAGATTCCATAGGCGATAATACAGGATATAGCATATGCCGGTAAGATATAATGGAAAGAATTATAAAGAAAAACTTATGATTATAGCATAAAAAGAGGCCGAAAATGAGAAAAACAATTATACTGATGCTATCCTTGATGATATTCTCTTTAGTCTCCATTTCAGGTGTTCTTGCGATTGAAAAGCCGATTGAAGGGTATATCTATGAGAATGGAAAGCCTCTTGCAGATGAAAAAGTGAAGATATATTTCTCAAAAGAAGATGTCACATGCCTGACATACCCCACCATATTCACGGATGAAAGAGGATATTTCATCACAAACCTTGCAAACCTGAGGATAATGGGCAACAATTATCCGTGCGATGACAGATGGAAAAAAGGGGATTTTCTTGGGGTGGTAGCAAAAGGCCTGTTTGCGGAACTTCCTGAAGGAGGCAATCCAGTGATTGATTCAGAATCAGGAGCATCCATGATGATACCAAAGCTGGAGTTGACACAGAAAAGATTTGAGCCCATGTACAGTGAACTGAGCATAGGTAAGGTAAAGATAATATCCATCGATCATGATATTCTCTGGAGTCATAACCATCTTGGATTCATAGCAGATATCTATAACCCGAACAATGTGGCAGTTAATGGCATGAAACTTGAGGTCAAGTTATATGACATCAAAGGAACAGAGATTGGAAGGGCTTATGCTGAATTCAGCATTGAATCCCTTGAGCAGAAGACTGTTTATCCAGACTCAATAAATATCTCTGAGATAGGCGATGGGGAATACACATACAATGTCATGCTCTACACAGACAATGAGATACACCAGAAGGTCACAGGCAAACGCCTTGCCATAAAGAGGCCTTCAAGCATCACAGCTCAGACATTTGTTCTGGTGCTGATGGCTGTGGCGATAATATTACTTTTGCTTTTGAGAAAAAAAGAGAAGAGCCATAAGAGGTAGATTGTGAAGAATAACAGAATATGGCTGATTTATGTATTTCTTTTGCTACTTCTAGTTCCATCTTCATTAGCTGGCTCAAAGACAAAGGGTGTTGAGGGATATGTTGAGCTGCCTAATGGAAGCATAGCCTACAATGCGACTGTAGTCGTCCATCTCATAACAGATGACAGCACCCCATGCACAACATTTCCCGCTGTACAGACAGATTCATCAGGATATTTCATCACAAACCTTGCAAACCTAAGGAAAGACAGCGATGGGGTGACTGACTGCGGTGATGACTGGCACCTAGGGGATGATGTATGGGCAGACGCAGATGGAAGCACAGTTGTTCCAATACCATTCTCCAGAGGAAACTCAACAGTATCGCAGGTTCCGAGCGAATCAGGAGCTACATTCAGGCTGTCAAACGCAAGCCTGCAGAACACTCCCCCAGAGATTTCATCTGTCTCAGCAGCACCTGCAGTTATGAGCGGAGGCAACACAACAAAAATCACTGCAACTGGCCAGACAGACCTCAACAGAGATAACATCTCCCTTGTTTGCGCTGTTGACACCACCAATACAATAACCCCCACATTGGCAAACAATGTGTGCGGAGGCAACTGGAGGAACATCACATACCCATACTCAACAGAGCTGAACTGCACATACACCGGACCTACTGGAGTGGATGATGTATACTATGCAAGATGCAGGCTTTTTGACTACCAGAACTACTCAAGCCCGATAAGAAGCACAAGCTTCATCATTGATGACACAGGACCTCAGACATATGACAACTATGGAAACAACAACACATGGGTGAACTCTGACCAGACAATAACAATAACACCTGACTGCGGATCTACAGCATGCAACTGGACATATTACTGCAATACAAGTGACTTATGCACGCCAAGCATAAACTACTCTTCTCCTGTCACATTCTCCCTTGAGAACCTGAGCTACCTGAGATACCACTCAGAGGACCTCTTCTACAGGACACAGGACATTGTGTCATACATAATCAATATTGACAAAGGAGCGCCGATAATAGAAAATGCATCAGTTACAATAGAGAATGGCTCAATATTCACCAACTCAACAACGATCAAATTCAACTGGTCAGGGTTCGCTGACAACCTCTCTGGAATAAACGGGTATTATTACAGCTTCAGCAACAATCAGGGAACAGCATCAGGTACATATGATGCCTCATCTCCCGGGCAGCTTTCTGGATCACACCAGGGAAACATAAGCGTGTTTGTATGGGCAGTAGATAATGCAGGAAATATAGGCCTGTCTGTGGATGACTCGATAACTGTGGATTCTGAGTCACCATCAATAGGCAATGTAGTGAGCAATACAGTCAACCAGACCTCAACCCTCAATATAACAGTGAATGCAACAATAAATGACTCTGTCACAGGCATAAACAGGACACCGACTGTTGAATACAGATATGGTAATGGTGCATGGACCGGCCCTCTCAACATGACTCTGGTTGCAGGCAATGAATCTTATTCTAACTACACATTCAATATACCTCCTCCCGGCACTGATTGGGTGGCATACAGGGGACAGCTGATCTATTGGAACATCACTGCAGTGGATGACTTAGGCAATACAAGAGAGATACAGTACAACACAACTGTAGTCTCAATAAATCTGCTCACTTTCCATGTAAGGGACAGGATACTGAATATATCTTTGGATGGTGTGACAATCACAGGAAACGGCACGCAGTGCACCGGTGGATGCACCCTAAATGAAACATACAATATATCAGAACTCAATGGAGGATATTCATTCTCAATAACTAAGCCAGGATTCTCATCAAACACAACCAAGGTCAATGTCAATTCGCAGGATTATATCTTTGATATCTACCTTGATGATACTCAGGCCCCGACTGTCAGTTTCCTGAATTATTCTCTCTATACATACAATGCGACATATTATGCAAAAATATACGCAAGCATAACAGACAACCTAAACCTAGATGCAAAGAGGCTCAGCTATACTATCAGCCAGTATTTCTCTGAATCAGGAACAGTGAACATGACATATGTTGACGGGAATACTTATCTGGCTCAGATAGGGCCTTACAATGATTCTGCATTCATCTCATCACAGATAATAGCTAATGATAGCTACAGCCTGACAAGGACTCTTACGCTTGATGATGTCTGGTACGTGTTTGTCAATGGAAGCTCAGCAACATATAATACAGGTGATGATGAGCTTGTGCTGTCAGCTGGATGGAATCTTATATCCATACCTTTCCTGAATAATCATTCAGTGAACAAGGTCCTTGAACAGCTAAGCAATGGCAACTGGGGATGCGGAAGGGATGGAATAATACCTGTGCAGTGCAATGAATCTGCAGGAGATTATATTGGGAACTTCACAAAGATAATGTCATACAATACAACCAGCAGTTCATGGGAAACATTCAATCCAACAGACCAGTATCTTGCGATGTCCAATCAGGAGATAAAGACTCTTGACCCAAAAAGAGGTTACTGGATTAAGATGACAGCAGCGCAGGACCTGATATTAGACCTGAAGTTTGATTAATATGGCAACAAAAAAGATAAGGATATTAATTATGGCCAGTATGATTATCACACTATTTGCATTACTGGTCCATGCAGATAATCCACCTCAGAGAACCACTGATTTCAGGGGATTTGCGTATCTGGACGGATCTCCAGTACCTGACGGCGCTGTGGTGAGCATCTGGGCCAATGACGGAAGCCTGAAG
>JAHJCS010000090.1 GCA_018812465.1 Nanobdellota archaeon
ATTCCTTATCTTGAACCTCCTTCCTTCTTCATCAATAATCTCTGGCGCAGAGATTTTCTCTTTTGATGTCATGAGCACAATGTCTCCATGTGTTATCAGGATAAACCTTTTGCTCTTCATTGCTTCTATCTCTTTTATGCTCAGCTCAGGAGAGATTATAGGAATTCCTTTTCTGCAGTTCATGTCAATATCATTAAAGCAGTTGAATGAGTAATCAAGATGCATATTGAAGCCTGAGTCTTTCATTGTGTTGTACAGGCCTCTGTTAGAGACAAGGACTCCTTCTGGTCTGATTGATTTTATCTTTGACAGGATATCCATTGCCTGCTGATCTGAGAGAATTCTTGGAGTGAAGACATAGAACTCTGCATTCTTGATGTTCTTCTTTGCTTTATCACAGTCCTCTTTTAGTATATCATAATAGATTATGTCAGCTCCTGCTTTGTCTGCTTCAATAGCTGATTTAAGCGTATAAGTCTTGACAAATAGCTTAGGATTGTCTTTATTCTCGACAATACTCAATTTAGGAAGCTCTATTCTCAGAATATCATTCTTTGGTCTGATATCTTTTATTTCATCTCCGAAACTGACAGCCATATCAGCAGAGGATGTTTTGTAAACTGGAATATTTTCAAGCATGGAAAGCTTTGATCTCATATTTTCTTTTATTATCTTAACCTCATCACCTGGCAGGGCTTCCTTGACAGAAACTCCTTGCTTGGAAATCTCTTCAACTCTCTGGCCTGTAACCTGGTCATCCATCCAGAACCCGATACCATCTCCTATCTTCAGGCCTTTTCTGAGTTTCAATATCCCTTTATGCATCACCCCTATGAACAATCCCCTGTTCATGGGCTTTCTGGAGTCAACAACAGAGCCTGAGAATGCAAATCCTTGTGTGAATTCCCTGCTGAATGCTATCTTTAAGTCATCAATATCTTTTTCATCAACAGAGAATTTCTTTCCTTTGCAGCACATATCAATATACTTTCTGTAAATCCTTGCTGTTGTGGCAACATAAAGAGGACTCCTCAGCCTTCCTTCAATCTTGAAGCTCAAGACACCTGCATTGATAAGCTCTGGAATCCTTGCAAGCATACAAAGGTCCATTGTGCTCATCAGATACTTCTTATTGTAGAGCTTCCTGCATGGCTGCGCGCATAATCCCCTGTTCCCGCTCCTTCCTCCTGACATTGACGAGAAAAGGCACTGGCCACTGTAACAGAAGCACAATGCTCCATGCACAAACATCTCTGCCTGGCACTTCTTTGACATTGCCTGAATCTCATCAAGAGAAAGCTCTCTTGGAAGTATGACCCGCTCAATACCCTCAGGTATTGAATAAGTGTTGGTTGTTGTGGCCTGAGTGGAGAGATGTACTGCAAGGCCTGGAAAGTTCTTCTTTATTATCGGAATGAAGCAGGGGTCCTGTATTATCACAGCATCTGCTCCTGCAGAACAGGCAAGGCTAATGAGCCTGAAATAATCGTTTAGTTCATTATTCTTAACAAGAGTGTTCAGGGCAACATAGACCTTCACATCTCTTTTGTGGCAGTAATCAATCACACTAAAGATGTTCTTCTCATCAAAATTTGATGCAGATCTCCTTGCATTGAAGTTTCCAAGGCCTAAGTACACAGCATCAGCTCCATTAGCAACAGCTGCCCTCAGGCATTCCTCATTCCCTGCTGGAAGCAATAGTTCTGGTGTTTTCATGGGAGCATATCATAAATGAGGGTATAAAAAGGTATTTGTCAGGGCATAGAAATGTGATAATAACCAGTTATTGTTTGTATACTTCAACAATCTTTAAATATGACCTGGCTGGGCAAGGTTTATAGGGGGTTCTTAGGCTATATGCCCTGCATTTTATAATACCATGGAAGATCTAGAACAAAGACTTAAACAACTCAAGAAGGATAAACCTAGAGAAAAGCTTGTAGATCAGATATTCTCATATAGGGATATCACTTCATCTAGGCTTAATTATCTTGCAGCTGCTGCACTTGACCAGATGGTATCTTCAATAATCAAGAATCCATCAAAAGAACTGGTTAACAATGTTGTCCTAACCTCTGCCAGATATACAAATAATATCTCACCTTATCAAAGGGTGTGCAAGGGAGGTGGCATTGACTGTGTTCACAGCTGGAAAATGTTCTCAAAAGAGTACCTCCTTTCCTGTTCAAGGAAGAATGGCCATCTTCCCGCCCCTGTATGTGCAACAGCTGAGTTATCTCTCAATCTGGAAAGGACAGCCAATGGTGCTGAAAGATACACCAATATCAGGATATCCTGGAAGAATGAGAACAGGCTGCCTGTATCCAAGAACTTTGGGCTTAAAGGCTTCCTTTACTGTTCTGATCTCAGCCCAGAGAGATTCAAAGAGAGTACTGGAATGGCTGTCAAAAGGACAACCAATCTGGGAAGATTCTGGATTGGAGGCACAAGATATGCCATAAACCCTGCAATTGAGTCGTTGCCTATGGTTGTCTTATTCAGCAACGGAAGACTGTTCCCTTATGATCTGTATGGAAAAAGAATAGAATACAGAGAAATCAATAGTAATAAAGAATAAGATAAAATAAAAGAAGATTTCTAGCTTACACAAGCTCCATCCCTGCATCCTTTATCGCATCTGCGGAACTCCTGCATACCGTATCCTTTTGTGCCATGGCTGCAGTACATCTCTATTAACCATCTCTCATCCTGGCATAGGTCTTCGTAGGTCTTGAGGAATCCATCATTCACAATGCCTGCTTTAGCATAATTCTTTCCGCCATCAGTGTCCATGCATGGCTCCTGGGATATTATCACACATCTTCCGTCACTGCAGTCATCCTTTGGGCCATTGCATAGCTCTATCTTATCCTCTCTTTCAATATGGCAGAAAGAGTTTATTGTTCCTGGGTATGTGCACTTTGGAGTATGTATCTCTGTGACAACATTTCCCTGGAAACACTTTGGCTTCTCGCTGAGTGAATCACCACAGTCTGAATCTTGATAGCAAGTCACTTTCAGGGAGGTTGTGTCAGTTTTTATTGTCTCTACACTTACAACTTCCAAGCTGTTGTCAGAACCATCTCCTTCTTCTTTACCTGCATCCAGACCAGTCATCCCTGTAATTCCTTCTTTGCATCCTGCCATCATTATTACAGCAATAAATGCAAATGCCCAAATAAAAAATCTTTCACCCATTTTTCTTCTGCCTTGCCTAAGGCAAGGACTTCACCTCATCCTGTTCTCTCTGTCAGAACCATGTTTTCTCTTAAATCCATGGCTCCAAGCGCAGACACATAATCAACCTTGTTATTATACATTTATGTTCTGTGTGACAATGATTGCAGAAGATAATTCTGGGAAACTTTAGGATATCAGATTTAACATTGCTCTTTTGCACGCCACCACCCTGGCGGCTGTCGGTCTGTTTAGCAGACCTCACCGACCACCCTAAACGGTTTCGCCCCTTTACAACGAGATTAGTGAGGGACACTCGCTTTGCTCGATCCCTTTCCATGGCTTGTTTCTTCGATGGGCTAAGCGTAGCGAATGCCCATCCTGCGGTTGGGTGCGAGCTGACCGTAACCGGCTCTGAGGCATCCCCCGGTCGGCCAGCGCCACGGTGGCGTGCGGCGAGGCAGGGGTTGCTCCCTGCGGGATGCCGAGTAGGACACACAAACATAGTGAGTGTGGCCGTCGCACCGCCACCGCGTGGCGCGTTGTATCAATCGTATCCTTCAACAATCAATTTTCATGGCCATATCTCATGTTCTCCAGCCTCCTTATTTCCCACTCGCTGTGGTTCGGATCCTGGCCAAAGACCTGAATGTGCTTGTTCTCATGGTAATTGACCCTGCCTGGATCCTGGTCACCATCCCTTACATAAAGAACTCTTAATGCAGGAAAGCAATAGCCTCTTAGTCCAGGCGGCATCTCCCTGACCACTATAGAATCAAGCAGGGGAAGTATGTCTGTCACAGGCAGTTCTCTTTTATAATCTGTGTCTGCTGGTTTAACATACCCCTCAGACCCAGATAGTATTTCCTGCAAGCCATCATATCCAATAGGAATCCCATAATTTTTGAGAACTGGTTTTTTGTCTAATGCTTTCTCCTTGTTATAATGGTCATACTGTCTTTGTCCATAATCCTGGTTATGTGGTAGATAGAGCATAATGAATCTGATTATCAGTTATAGGTCTTGCCAAAATCATACATGCTTGCTGCCTTTGCAATTGCACCATAATCTATGCTGCCCAAAGACCCGCTGTTGGATGTTCCCTGAGCATAACCTACCAGAGGATCAGGACCTTTTATTCTCTGATAAGAACCACCAGACTGTTCAATGCCCAAGCCATTTGCTCTCTTGTACATATCCATTATATCCCATGGTTTAGCATACATCTCAGAAGGCCTGTCTGGCCTGACAGGATTTATACTATAAAGTGGCTTTGGTCTGTGAGATCCTGTGTTTCCGCAACCGCCACTTCTACATCCATACATTATCATCACCCTTGACCCTTATCTTATTCTGCATAAGGTCTTTTATTATGTCAAAGCATTCCCTGCCCTGTCTTATCAGTTTGATGACAAAATCAAATGCGACATCATGCAATCCATTCCTTGCAGGCATTGCATTCAGGTTTATTGACCTTTTCATGCCTGCTATATTATGTTCCTGCAATATCCTTAGCCATGCCATCTCAAAAGCTAATGCCTTTGCCTCCTCATCAAGCTTCTCTGGCAATGGGAAGTTTATCACATGGCCAATCTCATGGCCGACTGTTACAAGAAGCCTGTCAAGTTCATCTTCTTTGCAGATTATCATGGACTGGCCGAATCCTTTCTTGTTAATCGCGAATCCCTGGATTCCTGGATTCCACTGTCCGCCGAATTCCTCATGAAGCTCTCTTAGCTCATTCTGGCTGACCACTCTTATCATCATGTCTTCTGGCAGGGCTTTTCCTGCAGTCTTTTCAAAAGCATCTTTTATGTAATCCTTAATGTCTTCTGATGATCCTATGAACCTTGCTGCTGGCCTGTCCCTGTTAAGGAAGATATTGGGATTAAAGCTGTCAACCATTGAATTATTATGTCTTGATTGATTATTATTAGCCTGATAACCTGAACCTATTCCAGCATAGATTGCTGCATTGATGCTATCTGCAACTCCATAAATGTTTTTTGAGTTAGGAACATCAAAAAAAGTCGGCTGGTATGTCTGGACAGCTGACTCCATAGTGCTTACTGCAGGTCCTGCATAAGATGATATGACTGAGTCTATTGAATGGGCTATAGAATATCCTGGGATTATACTTGCCTGACCTGCTGAATATCCTGAGCTTCCACTTCCGCAGCATCCTCCTAAGTGGCCTCCAGAACTGCTTCTGCTGTATGCTCCAGAAGAGCATCCTGACTGTGATAGATATGTCATAAGTGTATATAATAAGACTCTGAGGTTCTTAAAGAAATAGGAGATTTCTCATATATAAGTGAGACATAAATGTCATACCTATTATGATCCATATGGTTGGCTTTATTTTTCTTAAACCTGATTCTAGTCCTGATTACCGCAAATATTTATATATCAATCGCAATTCCATAAACAAAACCAGGAGGTGCGATGATGTCAGAAAGAATAGAAGCATTGATGAGGATTCCTGTAGGTATTGTGTCAGGCATAGTCCTTGGGTTCTGGAAGATACTTGTCCAGATTGTGGCAGTGATCAACTGGATAATGACCTTAATAACAGATGAGAGGAATGAGGGCCTTGCAGACTTCTGCGAGAACTGGAACACTCAATTATATACTTTCCTGAGGTACATGACTTTTGTCACAAACAACAGGCCATTTCCGTTCAATCCTCTTGAGAAGAAGCTGGACAAGTTCGAGAAGTGATCATGCAGAGGCTTTCTCTGGGATATTTATTTTCCATCTTTTTATTAAGAAAGATATCATCAATGGCACTACAAAATTGAATGCTATTGTTGTTCCTATCAGCACTGAATAGAGGTCAAGAGGGATCATTCCTTTGTCAAGAAGCAGCTTTATTATCACAATGCTTGTGCTGAAC
>JAHJCS010000091.1 GCA_018812465.1 Nanobdellota archaeon
TATCAATTATGACATGGGTAGCAGATACTGAGCCTTTCTTTGCCATTATTGAAGCAAGAAGCTGTCCTTCTGCATCAATGCTTAGAGGATGCTCTACATTTATTATTGTGTCATCAGCAGGAGCAAGGTCAACAGCTCCTCCCCACACCATGCATCCTCCTGTTTTCTTCACAACTTTGTAAATCTGGGAGATTGAGAGAGATACATCTGTTAGCACTTCCATAGTGTCAGCTGTTACTGCCGGAGATGTTATTGACCTAGAGCTTGTCTTAGGGACTTTAAGTCCAGCAGCAACAAGTATGGGAACGACAACCATTGTTGTCCTGTTGCCTGCGACACCTCCTATGCAGTGCTTGTCAACAATCATGCCATTATTAAAGTCCAGCCTGTCACCTGAATCTATCATTGCTTTTGTGAGAGCAACAGTCTCTTTCATTGACATGCCTCTCATATAATTAGCAGCTACATAATATGTCAGTTCAATAGTTGTTATGGCATTGCTTACAATATCATCAATTATGCTTTTTATCTCATTGTAGGATAGCTCATGGCCATTCAGCTTCTTCTTGATGAATCTTAATGATTTAGGCTTCCCTTCAATGAATATCCTAACCTCATCATTATCCTTGGCATTCAGCTTGTCAAGAACTTCCTCAAAAAGACCCAGTTTTCCTACAGGCACTGCTTTGGTAGATTCAGCGAAGTCTACAACAACAATAGCTTCTCTCTTGCCTTTTTTAAGCCTTATCCTGTCAGAGACATGGAGGTCCAGCATCAGAGCATCAGCCTCATTCATGACTGCGACTAAAGTCCCTCCAGTTGCCACATCCATATCTTTTATCCTGAATTTCATAACACACCTAGCACTGCTCAAATATCTCTGATCTCTCGTTATGATATACTTTTAAGAAAGACATAAAGAAAGCGAGTATTATAGGTCCGATGAATATCCCTATAAATCCCATGAATGCCATGCCTCCAAAAGCTCCCAGCATTATCAACAGAGGATGCATACCAGCTCTTTGTCCGATTATCTTTGGTTTTAATACATTATCTATTGTTGATATAATAAGAGCACCTACAAGCAGAAGCCCCACTCCTTTCCATACTATCACATTTGATTCTGTAAGATAACCCTGGAGTATCTGGAACAATGCCATCGGAAGCCATACCATTCCAGTTCCTATGAATGGAATGAGAGCAGAAATTGCCATTATCAGTCCCCAGAAGAAAGGAGATTCAGTTGAGCCAAACACAATAAAAGCAACAATTCCCACACATCCTTGGATAATTGCAACTATCAGTGCACCATAGACTGTTGAGTAGAACAGGTCATTTATCTGCTTCTTCAGAGAAGTCTTAAATGACTTCTTGAGAGGAAGAGTCTTTCCAAGATACTCCATCATAGACTTTCCATCTTTCAGCAGATAGAAAGTCGTGAACATGAATATTATTATATTGAACAAGAAAGAGGGTATTGATGTTATAATCCAAGCTGAGAATCTGGACAGAGAGGATATTATGCTCTTCTTTGTCTCTGGAGCTTCAAGAGTCTCTGTGATATAATCTATTGACTGGCATATCATGCTGTCACTGTTATCACATTTTGAGTTAAGCTGGCTGAAAGCTTCCTCAAATTTGTTCTGCTTGCTTATTGCCTCAACTTCCTTAAAGACTTCTGTTCCGATGAACCAGAAGAATGCTCCCAGGACCAGAATTATGATCATCATGACAATTATTGCGCTAATATGATCCTTATTGAGCTTCTTGTTCATCCGGTCATGCAGAGGATAGGCCATATATGCAACAATTATGCTTGCAAGGATAACAGTTATGAAAGGCCTGATTATAAAGAATGAGAGCACAAGCAGTATCAAGAAGAATGTGAGGAAAGCGTATTTCATGTATCTTTTCAAGCATAATCACCCTTTTATGGTAAACTAGGATTATTGTTATATAAAGTTAGCGGTTGGATGGGCTCTGTCCTAAGTCTCTTTTTCCGTAAGTTATATTAACCCGTTTGGGCTTATTAAGCCCAAGAGCGGGGTGGTGGAGTCGACCCACCACATGGAAAAAGAAATAAAGCTAGTTAATAAAATTAAGCGTTTGCTAAGGCGTCTGGGCTGCCCAAGATGGCTTCACCATTATGGACCCAAAACTTATGAATTCTTTGAACATCTGTCAGCATTAATGTTGAGGGCTTTCTGCAGACTATCTTACAGAAGAGTCAAGCAGCTGCTTGACTTGCTCGGCATGAAATGCCCGAGCAAGTCTGCTTTGCAATACACTTCTGCAAAGCTTGACAGCAGTTTCTGGCAGAAAGTCCTGAAAGCAACAAGCGGCAACCCTTATCTGGTTGCCATTGACAGCACAGGACTTTCAAGGTCAAGCCCAAGCTACCACTATCTTAAGCGTATCGACGGTAAGATGCCCAAGGTCCCAATAAAGTTGAGTACAGCTTTTGACACAAGAAAGAAGAAATTTTGTGCAGCAAAAGTCCGTGTGCTTCCAGCACATGACATCAAGGACGCAAAATTTCTTCTTCGCAACAGCAATCCAAAGATAGCTGTTGCAGACAAAGGATATGTGTCAGAAAGACTCTATGAATTCGCTGATGAGCATAACATCCTGCTTATGATACCCAAGAAAAGCAATGCAAAAAGAGGCCATTACCGGAAGAAGATGTCCAAGCATTTCAGGTTAAGGACTTATCATAGGAGAGAACTGGTAGAATCAAGCAATAGCAGCATAAAAAGGAAGTATGGAAGTAGCGTAAGCTCTAAGACTGTGCGGACAATCCGCACAGAAGTCTACACTAGGTTGGCATGCCACAACCTATTTTCTATGATTCAAAGACTTTTAGGACAGAGCCGCCTAAAACCATAAATTTAAATATGAGGTCTATTAAATTCTTTTATTCGCTTTTTTTTATGCAGCGTCGGTGATATAATGCTAGATAAGAGACATATTGAAAGGATAAGGGAAGAGCTTGATTCTTGCA
>JAHJCS010000092.1 GCA_018812465.1 Nanobdellota archaeon
GCCTATATGATAAACCCATCTCCAGTGTTCTATAATCTTATCACAGGATCCCCTCAGATGCTGAAAGGATTTATCTCAGATCTTGGAGGCCCTATAGGGATAGGAGCGTTCTATCTTATGCTGGTCATTATTGGTCTGGTGTACTCTTGGCAGGAGAACCGGAAATATTACCCGCTTTATATGATACTGGTTTTATACACGATCTCATTCTACTTTGCAAGAGGGTATGTGCTTGGTTATATGAATTTCTTTATGGTAGTCTTTGCAGCACAGGGAATAAAGATAATAAAAGATCTTAACTGGCAGATGAAGATGATAAAAAACCTTACTTTCATTGTCATTGCATGCGGCCTGCTTTTTTCCATGATATCATTCTCAGGCAGACTGGCAGAAATGCCTCCTAATGAGAATATGGAAATAGGGTTTGACTGGTTAAAGCAGAACTCAAAACCGGATGATGTTGTCCTATCCCATTATTCAAATGGTTATTTTATAGAATATTATGCTTCAAGGCCTGTGCTTATGGACAGTTATATAAGCCATATCCAGGACTTCAACCAGAAATATCTTGATTCATATGATCTTTTCAACACTTATGAGCTGAAACACGCTGAAGAGATCCTAAAAAAATATGGAATAGTCTATATTGTGGTCACAAAAGACATGAAAGAAGGTATTGTATGGGAATCTCCTGATGAAGGATTACTGCATCTTATGAAAGACCCAGAGGCATTCAAGAGCGTTTATATCTCAGAAGAATTAGAGATCTGGAAATATCTGAAGAAACCCCAGTAAAAAGAGAGCATAGAAAAAAGAGGATGGCAAGAATAATCTATGGTGTTTGCGGAGAGGGAATGGGCCATGCTATAAGGAGCAGGCCTGTGCTTGATCACCTTTCAAGCAAACATAATCTAGAGATATTCTCAAGCAAAAGAGCTCATGATTATCTATCCAGCTGTTTTAAGAATGTCAATAGAGTGCCTGGAGCATATATAGATTACAACAGGAACAGTGTCCTCAGGTTTAAGACAGTGCTATCTTTCCTAAAGGCAGTCCCTGGGATACTAGGTTCTATCAGAAATATGATTAAGATAATAGAATCATTCAAGCCAGACTTGATGATATCTGATTATGAAATAGTAACAGCTTATGCTGCAATGATCAAGGGAATTCCTCTGATAAGTATTGACAACCAGAATATAATCAGAGAGCGTCTTTGTTTTCCTAAGAAATATCTTAGAGGATATCTAGAGACCAAGATAGTGAATAGGATAAATATACCAAAAGCTGACCATTATATTGTGACCTCATTCTTCATGCCAGAGAGCAAGCCAACCAAGATAAAGCTTGTTCCCCCAATACTCAGAAAGAGCATATTGACAGCTAATCCTAAAGAGAAAGATTATGTTCTTGTGTACCAGACAACTGACACAAACAAAGAGCTGATAGAGGCTCTTAAAGAGATTGACATGGATTTTATTGTGTCAGGCTTCAGGAAAAATAAAAGAGAAGGTAATATTACCTTTGTGAAGTTCAAAGAAGATAGGTTTGTGGAGCATCTGTCAGGATGCAAGGCACTTATAACTAACGGAGGTTTCACCCTGATATCAGAAGCTTTACATCTGGGCAAACCTATACTCTCAATACCTGTAAAAGACCAGTTTGAGCAGACCCTAAATGCATTCTACTTGGATAAGATGGGTTATGGCAGATTCGCTGATAAAACAAGCAAAGAAGAGATCGAGAGATTCATCAAAGAGAATAATAAATACAGAAAAAAGCTAAGAAACTATAAAAAACAGGATAATTCAATAGTTCTAAAGAATATAGATAGGATTATTGATGATGTCTGTTAGTGCTAAAAGCTCTACTAAAGAGATTATAATGTTTATCAATCACAAAAGCGCCTATAAATATTATGCCTCCCAACAGGTTGTTCACAAGGTCCATGCAGGCATTCTCCCATGGCCCCTCAAGAGGTGACTGATCGCCTGCACCAAACTCCATGAAGCCTTCTCCAATACCAAACATATTAAATCCTAGAAACTCGTTTATCTCGTTTATAGCTCCAAAACCCATCATTGCTAGCAGGATAAAGATAAAAACAGTATAATTGCTTCTGAAAGCTTTCCTAAGAAAAGGATATGACACAGAAGAGAAAGCCAGAGCAAAGAAGCCAAAACCTATTGAATGAGCAATCCAATCATAATGATATCCCAGCTGGGGAGCGCCATAAAGATTGCCTATATAAAACTCATTATAAGGGATTATGCTGTACAAACCTAGAACATTAAAGAATAAGCCTATTGCAAGAAAAATGGGTACAGTCCTTCTGAATCCCACTTGGATATGAAGAAGATAAGCAAATCCCAAGAGGAGGACTGATGCAAAAAGATCAAATAATGGGGGAAAAGACTTGAAGAACAGAGCAAGCAATGCCTGAATCAGGTAGAACAGCATGCAGAATAGGAAAACCATAGATGTTCTATCAAATATTCTTTCCTTGATTGCAGACATGAAAATACCTCTAACACTAGCATAAACACTCTATAACACCCCTTTTTTATCACTTAGAGTAGTTTGTATCTTTATTCAGGAGATACCACTCCATTGGCTTTCCAAGAATAGATTTGAAAATTCCTTTATTGACATAGAAAGTTGTGATTATGCCTATTGTGAATGAAGAAGCAAGCATCTTCAGGAAGTATTTTGTCTTCTTGGCCTTGTACAATGATACAAGGCTTGCTGCAATAAGGCCTGATGTCAGAATGATATTTATTCCGGTCTCTGTGGCAAATTTAGGGATATCGACAGGGCCAGGTGTTGCAGTTATAAAACTCAAGGTTCCAAAAGAAAAAAGAGCTAATATCATCACAGGAAGGGTATAACCGAATCCTGCACAATAGCTCAATAGCTTCCTTCCAAAAGTTATCCTCTTGTTGAATATCAAACCTCTGCTATGCAGGATATATGATTTTATCACACCATACGCCCATCTCATCTGCTGCTTGTAAAGATCCTTTGCTTTGTAAGGGACATCGCTGTAACACTCAAGTTCAGGAAGGTATATTATATTCTTGTTTGCCTTATGGAGCCTCAATGCATATTCGACATCCTCAGTAAGACTTCCTGAAACCCAGCTTCCAAGCTTGATCAAATCATCTTTCTTCACAGCTTCTGCAGAACCGCATAATGATCCAGTGTTGAATCTTTCCATGAATGTGAGGACAATATGATGAAAAACATACACTATTGTAGAAGAAAGCACGGTGACTATGTTCTGATTGAAGTTATTGAAATTCCATCTGGCCTGGACTGCTGAGATAGATTTATCATGGACAAAAGGCGCAATAAGCCTCTTGAGAAAATCCCTGTCAGGAGTGAAATCTGAATCAAATATGACTATTATGTCTCCTTTGGAGTGCTTGAGCATATTGTTCAGATTACCAGGCTTAAATCCAATATTCTCCTTTCTCTTGTAGACCTTGACCTGGCTGTGCATCTTTGCGAACTCCAGAAGCTTCTTTGAGACAGACTTATCATTGCTGTCATCTCCTATGAGTATCTCAAACTTGTTTTTAGGATAGTCAAAATCAAGGCATCTCTCAGCGCATCTCAATGCGATTATCTCATTCCTTGTTGGAATCTGTATTGTGACAGAAGGAGACTTGATTGCATCAAAGGCCTTTTCTTTGTGTCTTGGTTTATAGAATATTGAGAACACAGAGAGCACAAGATAGAATATGGTGATACCTATTGTTATATAGAGGAAAAAATAGAATATATCATCAAGGATGATATGCGCAACATCCAATATTCCTCTTCCATGCGCAACATTCCATTCCAGAAAAGAGGAATTTAGCTGTAATATCCAATCAATGAACGTCATGATTACTCCCATGCCTTTTCTACCTCTTTTTGGAATTAAAAACCATATTTCTGACGCTAATCTGCCTTTTAAGCCAATATAAAGCCTGATTAATCTTTATTTTAATCTATGAAATACTTCTCCTTTAAAAATATTAGCTTTATAAGGCCTATTAAAACAATGATATTTAAAATTATCGTGTATGGAAAGTAAAAGAAGAGCCCAAAAAGGTTCTTGATGTGGCTTTTATCCCTGAACAAAATTAGTGCTTTGATTATCAGAAGGATGCTTATGATGCCTGAGAACACACCAAATACACTATAAATGGACAATCCCCAATCAGGTATCTTGTAGATGACATATGCTGGACCTAGCAAAGTGAACCATCTGAAAAGATACATGAACAGCATGTAGAAAGTCTCTGTGTTATAAGGAAGCCAATAATATACCTGATATGCTATCAAAGGAAGTGAGATAAGTGCATAAAAAGACCACCAGTACTGGTTTAAAAAAAGAAATATTATAGAAGGGCTTGACTTCCTTGAGAAAAGATGTTTATTCTTCTTCAATGCCTGCAGCACTCCAGCCCACCACCTGGCTCTCTGCTTGACCAGACCTATAAGATTAGAAGGCACAAGGACATAACCAAAAGCATCATGCACATTCACCATCTTATACCCTGAAGAATAGATCTCAAGAGCTATGTCAGCATCCTCTGTTAAACACTCTTTCTTGAAGTATCCTATCTTCTCAAGCACTTTCCGCCTATAGCAGGCAAAAGCACCATAAAACCAGATTCCCTCATTGAAAAGCACAGAAAAGCTTTTCCTTATAAGATTGTTATAGTGATATTCTACATTCTGAAAATAAGATAAAAGAGAGTTCCTGTTCCTAACAATGCAGGAGCCATTTGTAGCACCTACTTTCTTTGAGTGGAATGGTCTTACAAGCTCTCTTAAAGCATCCTTGTCAAGGATTGTATCAGCATCAACAGTGAATATTATCTCATTTCTTGACTTCTTTATGCCTATATTCAGGCTCTCTGATTTTCCCCCATGATTTGCAGGGATTATCTTTAGAGGGTGTCTGGACCTATATAATCGCAATATCTTAAGTGTATGGTCCGTGCTTCCATCGTCTACAACAAGAATCTCTATCTTATCATGATTGTAGTTGAGAGCAGATATAGAATCAAGGCACTGCTTTATGTTCTTCTCTTCATTGTAGCATGGAATGACAACACTTACAGAAGGTTCATGATCATGCTTCTCCGGTTTCTTGAACAAAGAGATAAAAGAGGTTATGAATACAAGCGCAAGAAAGAGAAATAACCCGCCAAATACAAAGACTCCTATTATCATGATTATATCAGCTGCCATGTCGATCTCTTAAATAATTATTCTTCCGGTTGAAGTGAGTATGAGCACAATAAGAGCATAAACAAATGAGATTGATGCAAAAACAACAGCCACTATAGATAAAGCCATACCCTCATGCTTTTCAGGGTCTCTCCTCACATTTCTTATGGCAGTGACGCCACAGTACAAAGAAGCAGGAAGGAATAAAAAAACATTGAATATTGGAACCCAGAAGAAAAGAGCGAGAATAATAGCAGCCCATGCATAACCTGATTCTTTACTGGAAACATTATGCTTTCCTGAATTCCCTAATCTTTTATTCTTCTTCATCCTGTTTGACCTTGGTATGCTTTATCTTTATTGCATCTCCTATAGTGAACTCAGCAGTCTTTCTCTTTGTAGACATTGCCCCTCCTTTCTCGTCATAAGCCTCTACAAGGAGTATATTGAAGAACTTCTCAAGCTTCCTGGCCACACTGAGGCTAGGCTCTGTCTGGCCTGATTCTATCTTCTGGATTATTGACTCTTTCTCGGCAATCTTTTTGGCCAGGTCTTCCTGAGTTATGCCCATCTGCTCTCTTTTTTGTTTTATTATCCTGCTGCAGCCAGCGACTATTATCTCCAAAAGTTCTGGTTTTGATTCTTTTACTATCTGCTGTTTCTTGAAGAACATCACTGGACTGGCAAGAGTCTTGCCGAATTTTGAGCAATCCTTGCATACATTAAGCTCAGTGCCTTCTATCAAAGACCTTACAAGCTTCCCTTCTGCTCCGCACATGTCACAGCTTGGCATTTTTTAGCTCTCATTGATTGTTATCACAGCAGGTGTATGAGAGATGAATATATTGCACAACCCGGACTTTACCTTTGACTGCACAATAATCCCCCACTTTCTCTGTTATATCGACTATCTCATACTTTGATGATGTTGATATAACCAAAGTATGCTGTATAAGGCGGTGCTGGGATTTGAACCCAGAATCTTCGGGATCTACAGTTCATTGATGAATGCAGTTCATGCACCATCTCATCATCCCGTTGCAGCCGAATGCCTTAGCCGTTTGGCCACACCGCCAGCGCAAAGAAAATCTCGAATAAAACCGGGATTTTCAAGCGTGTAAAAAGACAGACACACAGACTCACTGCATTTGTCTGGCATTGCCTTTATCTTTATTATACGGGCCCGGTGGGATTTGAACCCACGATCCCCAGCTTACTTTTGAACTAGTCCAAGATGAGTGAACCCAGCTCGTAGAAGGCTGGTGCCTTATTTACCTTATGGATGAACCACATCCAGGCTAGGCTACGGGCCCTTTAATTCAAGAATTAAGCCTTTTGTTTATAAATATTATGGAGTTGCCCAAAAAGATTATGTAAGCCAGGATTTAGTGTTTTTAAGCTTTTGAGGCAGATAATTATCAATGACATAGTTTAGGTTGTATTTGGCAAAGGCCTGCTGCTCTGCTCTTTTGCCCAGTTTAAGCATCAGTTTGAGGGCCTTGTCCCAGTCCTGATGCTCCTGCACAAAAGGGTCATTCTTCAGTCCGTCCTTGATCCTCTTGATATCAACATCTTTCAAAGGATGTGTAGGGAGCTTGTAATCAATGATATCCTGAGGAGTGACCCCTATGAATTTTGCCTGTGGAACGCAGAAATATTTGTTTATGTGCGCTGCATTGCCAGAACCCACCTTGAGAGTTCTGTAGATATTAAGGAAACCATAAGGATCTCCATCTGTGAACACATATACTGGAATCTTCTTGTCATCGCTGAGTCTTCTTATGAATCTTCTGCAGGCTCTTGTTGGAACTCCTCCCATGCTTATGAGTATGCAATCAGCTTTCTTCCAGTAGCCGTGCTTCACAAGCCTCTGAAACATACCTGCAGTCTCTATTGCAAGTATGAACTTCGCATTTGTCTCAAATTTAAGACCCTCAACAGAAGTGGGAACAGAATATGCTCCTGAACCAAACTTTGTGCAGTCAATCTTGATTGTCTTACCTTCCTCGTCCTGGTCTATCACAACAAGCCTTCCAGCAACATCCCCTCCTTTTTCTTCTGGGATAAATCCAAGCTGCTCCCTATTGAAACCTAACATTGCTTCTATATCATCCATTACTGTATCAGATTCAGGCTGCTCCCTGAACATAGCCTCTCCCCAGTTCTTGCTCACATAATATATCTCTCTCTTGGTGGCAATGTCATTAGTCTCCACAATCTTCTTGGATTCATTCATCATAAGAAGGGTCTGGGCAAATGTCTTTATGGTTGCAGCGCCCAGAGTCCTTGAAAGGATCTTTCCTTTAAGCTCAAAATAACCGATCTTAGAATCATAATTGACATTCTGCAGTGATCTTATAGGCATATCCAGAGAAGGCACTTTCTTCTTGATTATCTTCTGGTAGATATCATTAGCTATCCCTTTCATATGTTTTATGACTTCAGTCATAGGTCTTCCCCCTTCTCTTCCTCATCGCCTGAGTCTTCTGGCTCCTCGCTTCCAATCTTGGCAAACTCCTCATCATACTCCTCATTCTTCATCTCTACTTTCTCAAGCTTGCCTCTCTTATGCTCAAGTATCTCTTTAAGCATATTCTCTATTGTCTCTTGTTCACTCTTCTTTAGGTCTAGAAGATCCTTGAGTGCCTCACCTATGAATGGCATGTACTTCTCAATGTAACTTCTCTTTTTCAGTTCATCAGTGTATTTCCTTTTTTTGTGTGTGTACTGGGCAAGCTTTCTTCCGCATTCCTGCAGAGCAAGCTTGACTTCCTTGACAATCTCAGGATAATGTGCTATTGCCTCTTTTGCTTCAGAGGTAAAAGGAGCCCAGACAGATGCTAGATGCACTACAATGACTGCAGGGCCTACAGGTATTGAATTCTGGCTCTGGCTAAGGCCATATCCTCTCCATTGAGTACCTGAGATTGACTCAGTTATTACACAAGCACCCTGCTGGTAAAGAAGAGGCACCCTATTAGCGAATCTCATTATCCTCACTGGTTTGTCAGCAGGCAGCTCTCCACCATAGGCTATTGCTGCTTCTACCTGGAAAGGATTGCCCCTGTAGACAGAAGGTGATCTTGATACAGCACAGTAGAATTCTGCATTGATCTCTTTTTTTAGTCCTTTCTGAAGAAGCTCTTCTCCAATAGGACTGACA
The DNA here is from genome assembly GCA_018812465.1 of Nanobdellota archaeon. GTDB lineage: Archaea > Nanobdellota > Nanobdellia > Woesearchaeales > UBA12501 > WJJV01. The sequence continues at coordinate 8,390 of JAHJCS010000092.1, forward strand.
CAATCAGTTGGAGGAGCTATTATCTTGGTCTCTCTGATTGCTTTGATCAGCCTTTCTGCCTGATCCCTGTTGACTTCAATAGGTTTAAAAGTAGGAAGAATTCCTGCTTTTGAGCAGATCTCCTTTGCGACACCAGAACTCACCCTTGAGAATTCTTTCATAAAGAAAGCCTGAAGGCTCTTTGAGTCAGACCATCTCATCATCTTCATGAGCATCCCTATCTCTACACCATAAGGGTGAGGTTTTATCTCCTTAGGCTCTTTTGGAAGCATATCAGTAGCTCTTGCGAAGATAAGCTGTTCTGCTTTTGGATTTGTATAGATTATTGTACAATGAGGATTCACAATAGCTGTCTGCTTCAGATAAGTGTCCACTGACTGGCCAGCCTGCTGATAATTTGCCTCAAGATCAAGCTCTATCCTTGTGCCATGGTCTTTCTTCCATTCTTTAACTTCCTCAGAAAGAATCTCTGGCTTGTTCTTCTGGGTATTTATGTGAAGTTCGCAGTAATGTGCAGGATCATTCGGGGATATCTTTGAGATTATCTTTATTGGCTTTCCGGTAGTCAGCTGGCCATAGAGAGCAGCTGCGCTTATTCCTATTCCCTGCTGACCTCTGCTCTGTTTCATGGTATGGAATTTTGATCCAAAAAGAAGCTTTGCGAATATGTTAGGGATGTTCTTCTTGATTATTCCAGGGCCATTATCTTCTATGATTATCCTGAATCTGTCATTCTTCATATCAATTATCTCAATAGATATCTCTGGAAGGATTTCAGCCTCCTCACATGCATCCAGACTGTTGTCAACAGCTTCCTTGACAGTTGTCAGAAGAGCTTTCTTCTTGTTGTCAAATCCTAACAGATGTCTGTTTTTCTCAAAGAATTCAGCCACAGAGATATCTCTCTGTTTCTCAGCAAGCGCATACGCGATTGGTTTTTTCCCCTCTTTTTCTCCACTCCCTTGTTTGAGTGTGGTCTGAGACTCGTCGCTCATTTTAAATCTTCCTTTAATAAAGGCTGGTCAAAGACACTTATTTTTAATTCTTTGCTTTTTCTTTCCAACGCCCGATACACAGCAGAATGTCTTGAACCAGATATGAGGCTCTCAACAGCTCTTCTGGCCAGATTCACATTGGCATGCTTGCCGATTATCGCGATGGTCTTCCCATAGACAGAGATATTTGTCTCTGTGAGGGTTTCTATTGTCTTTCTGGATTTGCCTTCCTCTCCAATAATCCTCCCTTTAAGTCTCAGGAGCTTTTTCTTGGATTTTCCTGCAATATCCCCTATATTCACAATCTCAAGGCAGAAATCCTGTTTAAGGAGGAGAGTTGCTAGTTCAGGATTAAAACCTCTTCCGATTGCTTTGATTATCTCTCTTGCAGAAAGCAGGCCTACAGGATCCTCACCCCGTACAGAAACCTCTCCTTCATTTGAGTCTATATGCAGTTTGGTGCTGGTAGAATTCTCAATCTCTTTCTTTACTTCTCCTTTCTTGCCTATAAGCACAGCTACCCTTTCTTTAGGTATCTTGATGTCATAAGAATATTCAAGGTCTTCTGCCATAAATAAAACAAGAACATGGTCATTTTTAAAGCTTTGTATACTGGTATATGAAGACCATAAAAAGATTTAAATAGGGAAGTTCTTTAAGTGAGGTTATATGGTTAATATGGTTAAAAGGGTTAAAATGACAGTTTTTTTTGTAAGTATAATTATGTTATTCCTGATTATGTTAACAGCTGCTCAGGCAGTTATAACATATACTGATCTCTACTTCTCTGTCAAGGATATAGAGACAAATGAGCTGGTTAAGTCTAAACCAATAGATATCCGTTTCAATAATATCAACACAGGAACTTCCATAAACCTGACTGATTATATTAATGAACTAGGAGAGTTCAGTTATAGAATAAACTTAGGCAACTGGAACCTTGTTACTAAACTTGATGATCCTTTGACTCCAGAGATCGATTATTCAGCAGAAAGGACCTTTCTTATAGAAGAGAACAACCCTGTGGTGTATGAAACATTATATCTCGCCCCTGTTGGAGCTATTGAAGGAAGTGTTGTTAATCCTTCTGGAAAGCTCATAAGCAATGCAGACTTAACTTTCAAATGCAGATCATACAAGGTAACAGCAAAAACAGACCAGTTCGGCTCATTCAAGCAGGATCTTCTTCCAGTAGGCCAGTGCAAAGTACAGGCTGCTTTTGATGATTTTGTAGGGTCAGCGACAATCAATGTCACAAAAGGGGGTCTTAGCACAACAGTAGTTGGACTGAACAGGACATTGCTCTCTGCCACTAAAGGATATATCTATTTTATATTAGGAATTTGCATTATAGGTTTCATTGTGGTGTTTGGTCATAGGGCTTTAAAGAAGAGAGCTGCAAAGAAGCCAGTTCCAGCTAAGCCTGCTAAAAAAGACAAAAAAGAGGTAAAGAAATCAAAGAAGCAGGCAGAGGACAAGAAAGAGGAGTCTGTTGTTGAAGCTGAGCAAAATGAACAGAAGGAGGAACTGAATCCTAGAGCAAGAGATATCATGAAGACTCTCAATGAAAGAGAACGGGAGATTGTTGATTCATTGCTTTTACAGAAGGATTACAAGAGCACTCAGGCAAAGCTGAGGAATGACACAGCAATACCAAAGACCTCTCTGGTAAGGATCTTCCAGTCTCTTGAATCAAAGAAAGTTATAACAGTTGAAGTCATAGGTAAGCTCAAAAAGATTGAATTGACTGACTGGTTCTTAGGAAAGGATTAAATTACCTATTTTTGTTATTTGGACCGCAATTATGCCTTTTTTCATGATTAGGGCCTTTTTTAGAGTTCTAAGCCAGTTATGGTCCACAAAAGATTTATAAATAGGTCGCATTAACAAGCATAGTAATAGGCTATCTTTAAGTGTGTGAACCAAAGTTCCGCACTCTTTGTTTTTTTATTTTTTTGTTTTTTCTGATGATTTTATGCAAGCTAAAGATTAAAAGGTTATAAGGTTCTATCAGAATATAACTTAGCAAAGAGGATTATAAAGAGATTATGACTTGATATGCTGCTTTAGATTATTGTCTACCTCAACTCCAATCTTTGAGAAGAACCTGTTGATGTTCTTTATATCTCGTTCAAGAAGCTCAGAGCTGTTTGCGCTGTTCAATGGAGAAGCCTGGGAGAAATCTATCAGGACAGGCCTCTCTTTATAGTTCAGTATATTGAATTCAGACAAATCTCCATGCACAAGACCTGCTTTATAGAAATTCTTGACATTCTTTACAAGCCGGTTATAGAAGGATAATGGATCCTTGGGTATCCTATCTTTTAGTTTAGGAGCTACTTGGTCATCACCAATATACTCCATGACAAGGATATTGTCTTTGAAGGTTATAGGTGTAGGTGCTTTCACTCCTGCTTCCCTTGCTTTCAAAAGGTTCCGAAACTCCCTCTGGCACCAGGAGAATATGATAAGTCTTCTCTTATTCTTAAGAGATAAGTATCTGGTGTCATATCTTATATATTCATACATCCTGTTGAAATCACAATTCTCAAGACGATATATCTTTATGATCACCCTTTTTCTGCCTTTCAGAGCTGTGAAAATATTTGCTTCCTTCCCGATTGAGACCGGACTTTCAAGGCCATCAAAATGCCCTTCAGATATCAACTTGAATATAGCTGACTCTGTATGAAGATCAAATACATTCTTAAATGTCTTGAATTTTTCCTTGCTCATCTTATTAACCAGCTATCTTACCAAGGATGTTGCATGTATTGCATAAATCTCCTTTGGATGGCTCTCTGCATTTTTTGCAGAATGCCTGGACTCCATTCCCGTGTTTTTTCCTCAGCTCAGGAATAATAGTGCTAAAAGACCTCACAATATTTAATTTTATCTTAGGATCTGACTTCTCAAGCCTGTCCAGCAGCATCCTGACCTTATTCCTGTAAGAAGATGTCCTGCATGGGCAGGGGCTGTAGTTGACTGGAAACTTCATTATCTTAGAGTATATGATAACATCTTTCTCTGTAGTGTAATATAATGGTTTAACCCTCTGGACAAAAATTCCTGAACTGGTTAATCTCTTTGAGCCGGTCTTTGGCCCCAGCCTTGAACCGACTTCAAGCTGATTTCTGAGCAGGTTCATCATGACAGACTGGGCTTCATCATCAAGGTTATGGCCTGTTACCAGATAATCTGCATTAAGCCTTTTCGCAGCCTTGTTGATGAGGTATCTCCTGAGTATTCCGCAGATAGTGCAGGATCTTAATTTAGTGCCTTTGGATGCCAGAGTCTGCCTGATGTAACAGAGTGATTTTCCAAATGCATCCCTGAATGATATGATATGCAGCTTGACACCGTTTTCTTTGCAGAATTGCTTCAGGTTCTCCAGATTCTTCTGGGTATAATTGCCTATGAGCGCATCAATAGTTATTGCCTGAACAATGTAACCTCTCTTCTTTAGGATGTGAAGGACAGCTGTAGAGTCCTTGCCGCCTGAGCATGCGACAAGCACTTTGTCTTTCTTAGTGAAAAGATGATATTTTTTTATTGTATCCTCTACTTTGTTCTCAAATTCCCTGATGAATCTGTTCTTCTTTAATGTATCCATGAGATTATTTTCTTGCTGTGTGAAAAGCAGTTTGGTATAAATCAGTCTTGAATTAGATTAATTGATTATGTTAATTGATTATATTGATCTGTTATCTTAAGCATCTCTTTTGCTTTCTTAGGGCTGATACCAACAAGAGGCCTGAGCACAGGAAGACTGAGATCTATATCCTTTGTGCTGTTTAGATCATGATTGGTGATAAGTGCTGTGCATCTCTTCTTAGCAGCAAGAGATTCTATATCCTTAAGATCTTTTATGAGGACAAGCTCTTTTAAGCACCCATAATTACTCAACAGGCTGATATCTGATTTCTTGAATGATACTGGAATGATGTCACACCCCCTCCTCATTGCAAGAAGCCCTGCAAGTATTGAATCTTGATTCTCAACAAGCAGGATTACCTTTCCTTCAATGCCTGCAGGCAATCCCCCCACACAGGATATCTTCTCAGTGAATACATAAGCCTTATCTGATATCTCTATGGATATCTCAAGGTCTGGTTTCTTAAGCTTGACTTTCTTCCCTGTCTTCTCCACAATGAATGCCCCTATTTCTCTCTCAATCTCAGGGCTTGGCTTTAATCTCTTCTGGGATCTTTGCGCTGTGATCCTGAAGGTTGAGAATTCCTTGTTCAATGCCTGATTGAGGCATTCCTGTTTTATTGCATCAATATCAAGTTCAATCTCTTTTGCTATGCTTATAGAAGCGATTCCAAAGACTTTCCTCAGGCTCTGCACTGCTTTAGCTATATTCTGGGGGATGATTATAAATCTTCCAGGGATTTTCCTGATTGAGCCTTGGACAGAATCTATCATATTGTACTTTAGCTTGTTCTCAAAGTTTATTCTGTTCTTGCCTTTCAAGGCTATCTCGCTGTACCTAACAAGAATGATTTCCATAAGAATGATTAATTATCATGCCTTTTTATGCTTTTCCCTGAAGTCCTTGATAGCATCTTTAAGGCCTTCTGCTCCAAGCACAGAGCAGTGTATCTTCACAGGAGGCAGCCAGCCAAGATGCTCTAGTATATCCTGGTTGCTTATCTTCTCTGCCTGCTCAAGTGTCTTGCCTTTGGCAAGTACACATAATGCTTCAGAAGAGCTTATTGCAGCAACACAACCAAAGGTTTTGAATTTTATGTCAGTTATCTTGTTATCCTTGACTTTGATAAATATATGCATAACATCTCCGCAGGTAGGGTTGCCGACCTTGCCTGTTGCATCAGGATTCTTCATCTCGCCTGCGTGTTTTGGGTTCTTGAAGTAATCAAGAGCTTTCCTGCTGTATCCTCCTTGCTTGCTCTGTATGTTTGATGCATTATTTGGCATATTACCAGCCTCCTGAATCAGCTGAATCTTTTGTGTCTGATTTTGCAAGAGGGCTCATCTTCCTGAGTTTTGAGATTATTCCAGGCAGAACCTCTATTAGCTTGTCAATCTCTTCTTTTGTTGTGAACCTGCTTATTGAGAGCCTAAGGCTTCCATGAGCATCTTCTGCATCCATACCCAATGCCATTAGGACATGGCTTGGCTCTAAGGTATGAGAAGAGCATGCTGATCCTGTTGAGCTGCAAATTCCTTTTGCATCCAAGTAAGCTCCTATTGACTCTCCTTCAACATATTTAAAAGAGAAATTTGCATTATTGCACAGTCTCCTGTCACCTGTTGAACCATTTACAGCAGTATCAGGTATTTTCAGCACATTTTCAAAGAGGTAATCTCTCATTTTTGTCATCTGTTTTATGTGGCTGCTGCCTGCGATTTTCACAGCCTTGGCAAATCCCACAATTCCTGAAACATTCTCTGTGCCTGATCTTAAAGCAAACTCATGGCCTCCGCCATGATTCAGAGGAGTTATTTTAGTGCCTTTCCTGACATAGAGAGCACCAACTCCTTTTGGTCCATGGATCTTGTGGCTGTTTATTGTCACAAGGTCAAGGCTCTGCTTCTTTACATCAAGCAGTGTCTTTGTGTATGACTGACAAGCATCTGTGTGGAATATTATTTCTTTCTTCCTGCATACCTCCCCTATTGCCCGGATGTCCTGTATTGTGCCAATCTCATTATTTCCGTGTATCACAGAGACAAGTATGGTCTGTTTTGTGATTGCCTTCTCTACCTGTTTTGGATCCACAAATCCTTCTTTGTCTACATCAAGGTATGTTACCTTGAAGCCTTGTGTCTCAAGCCACTTGCATGCATTGAGTATGCAGTCATGTTCAATCTTAGTTGTGATGATATGATTGCCCTTGCTCTTGTTCGCAAAAGCAATTCCTTTCACAGCAAAGTTGTTTGATTCAGTTCCTCCTGAAGTGAATATGATCTCATCGTATCTTGCACCTATTGACTTTGCGATTGTTTCACGGGCTTCTTCAAGAGCCATCTTTGCTTCCTGGCCTTTATGATGGGTTGAAGAAGCATTACCGAATTTATCATCAAAATAAGGCTTCATTGCCTCAATGACTTTTGGGTCAGCCATTGTTGTTGCTCCATTGTCTAAATAGATTGTTTTCATGTTTATTGCACCTCCTCAACTCCTAGGCATGCCTCACATTTCTGAGGCATTCTTCCATGTTTGTAATGCACCTTGCAGAGAGTCTTGCTCTTCTTCACAATCTGAAGAAGCCTTTGCATCTCACATATCAGGATCTCTGGATTCTTGATTATGATATCAGAGGATTTATCTATTTCTTTCAGAGTCTCTGGAAGAAATTCCACTTCTTTAGCCCTTTTCAGTTTCAGATACTGGCTTACAGCTGCTTCTGTGATACTGAGCAGCTCTGCTATCTTGTTCTGCTTTAGTTTCTTCCTGGCCATTGATTTTGCCAGCTCTCTTCTTAATGAAGGGATTATGTACCACACTTCAATCTCCTGAGGCATGTACTGCTTGTTTATCATATTATTAACTATAGTTAAGTTTCTATATATAAATTTTTTGATTCCTGAAGCCATATATAAAACTGATTTTAGAAAACGAAACATTTATATAGGAATATTCTATTGCTAAGTAATAAATCGGGGTTATTCATTATGAGTAGTAAAATGAAAGTTATCTATGCTATAGTATTTGTGATCCTTCTTGTTATAAGTATAAAAGCAGGATTTGCGCTCCAGGAGGATTTTAATGCATATGCGTCCCAGAAAGTGCTTTACACTTGCGCGTGTTCTGATATTGAGAATATTATAACCCTTGAGAACACAGGGGATGTAGCAAGCATATATGGAATCACCCAGAAAGGTTCTGCGCTGCCATACTCAACATTCAATCCTGCTACTTTCGGCCTGAAGCCAGGGGAAAGCCAGAATATACATAACTTCATAAGCGTGCCATGCAATGTTGAAGGCAAGTTTGATCTCGTGACTGAGGTTGACACAGCTTTTGGGCTTGTGAAGCAGCTTGAACAGACAGTAGATATAAGAACATGCGTCAATGTTGATGTTGCTCTTATTGAGACTCCTACAGAGATATGCCCTTGTTCTCCAGTAAGATACACTTTCAGGATAAAAAATACAGGAAATTTTGTTGACACTTATTTTATCAATGTGACACCTTATCCAGAATATATCAGCATCAGTGAAGAATTTGTTGTTCTTGGGCCTGGACAGAGCGAAGATGTGTATGTGTTTGTTGCCACGCCTTGCGGGATGTATGGTGAAATCGCTTTCAACCTTAAGGTAGAGGCCCAGAGGAATGGAGTTATTGCTGAGCTTCCTTTTGATCTTAAGATAAACCCATGCTATGAGTATTCAATGACTTCGGCAGACAGTTTCTCAGTATGCAAAGATCTGAGGAATATTGTTCCTGTCACAGTATCAAACAATGCTGATATTGCTAATACATATTTCCTGAGCACAAACTCTGATTGGGCATTCTTTGACCAAAGCATGATCAGTCTTGCAAAAAAGCAGGCAACAGGAGTCAATGTCACATTATACCCGGCAGCAGTGCCAGAAGGATTGTA
>JAHJCS010000093.1 GCA_018812465.1 Nanobdellota archaeon
CAGGATGTGCTTGAAGACCTTTGTGGAGATTTTGATGGCTGTGATTATATAATAGGTATGAAAAGATGGAGTAATGATCAACAGACAGAGACAGCTAGTAGGAGTGGTCATTTCTATTATAGTCCTTCAGACCATCATTGGAGAGCTGAAAATTATGAAGATACTGCTGATTCATATGGTACTGATGGTGATGGGACTTCAAACCATGTAAAGGGTCCATGGAACCAATGTTTTTTCACTGATGGGGAATATGATGGTGTAGGAACCACAGCTGATGGCGATGAAGTAGGGATGAACTTCCTTATGTGGTATGCTTATACAGGAACTGGAAGATCATGCGAATTAACATTGATTGATTAAGATAAAACCATCAACTTTTCGCAACATTTTTATTCTGTTTTCTTTTATTTGCTTTTAATGGCCAGAAAAAGAGGGATAACCAGTAAGATAAATGATTCTGTATTCTTGGCATTATTCTCAGGGAAAAGGTCCCAGCTAACAGCATTCATGCTCATAGGCATTGTCATGCTTGCGATATTCGGTTTTATGTATTATGCTTCAAAAAGCACGCAATCAAGCAATATTGAGAGGCAGATTAATGTAGCAGAAGAGAACATAAGAGAGACTAATATACTCAGGCAGTATGTCACACTATGCCTCAAAGAGTCCCTGGAGACAGGCCTTGTGATGGCAGGAGACCAAGGAGGGATGATAGAACAGCCTTATGAATATATTGAATACGAAAGTTCAAAGGTCGCATTTGGCATCAAAGAAAGCCAGTTCAATGCCCAGATGCCAGGCCCACCTGCTTATCCCTGCATCATGGATCCTGGAACCAATTCTTATCCCTGCAGCCCTACACCTTATAATCCAATACTTGCTCCAAAGAAGCTTTATGGTTTCGGCAAGAAGAATCTGACAGCACTTTGCGACCCAAAAGGCCCTAATGCAGCTTATCTGAGCATTGTGCCATATCCCTGCCCTACAGGCACTTATGGGAACAACTCAGTACAAGAGCAGCTGAAGGATTATATTGAGCAAAGACTTGGTGACTGCGTGAACCTCACACCAATAGAGCAGGTAACAGGATTGAGCATAACAAATGGGACTCCTAATGTCAGCATCATCTTTGGAGAGGATGAGGTTATTGCCATGACAACCTACCCTCTGAACATGAGTATTGACAGATACAGCTCAGTCAAACTATTTGATTTTCAGGTCAATATTCCTGTAAGGATAAAGAAGATGTTCGGGCTTGTGGATTACATAGCAAAGAATGAGCTCTATGATATTGAATTTGTACCAGAAGAGGATTATACCTCATACAAGTATTTTGGGAAAGATGTGATGCCTGCACTTGAGGTCTCAAGATATAATGCTGGTCCTGGAATAGATATTATCGAGGTGAATGACAGCGCTTCGATCATCAGAGGAAATGCTTACTCATTCAGATTCGCTGTGCAGAACAGGATTCCTGCTCTTGATTACATACCTGATGTGACTGTCACAGAAGGCCAGTCAGTCATGATACATCCTCAGGCTTACGACGCAGATGATAGTGATGCAATAACATACAGCGCTTCTGGGTGGAAAGATGGATATTGGTCATACACAGGATCAGATCTCATTGTGTCAACATCAGATGGAGATGCAGGATCACATGAAGTTGATATCTATGCATGTGATACTTCAGATAAATGCGACTTGCAGAGAGTGAGCATCGAAGTGAACAATGCAGGATAATAGATTATTGCCGGATTTGATTAGCATAATAGCCAAAAATTCTCTCTTTTATACAAACAATTCATTATATTTGAACAAGCCAGAAAAACACATATTATACATATATAGGCTGATATCACCAAAATCTTTTTAAATATATATGGTTTAAAAAGAGATATTTGAGTAAAAGCGGTGAATTAATGCTGAAAAAGAGGTTTTTGAGAGACTTTAGTGTATTTTTCCTGATGATGTTATTCTTCTTGCTGAGCTCTTCTTATGCGCTTGCACAATGCTGTGTGTATGAAGTGGTAGGTCTTCCTATAAACTGTGAGGATCTGACAGTTGGACCTGGTGAAGAACAGACAGCTCAGATGGATTGTGAGGATATTGGAGGAGGAACATATTATTCTGAAATCTGTTCTGCTATAGAGATATGCACAATAGGAGAATGCACTGATAACATCATCTTTAGATGCGCTGATGGTACTGATATAACAACTGCTAATTGTATGGGTGGAATATTATATCCAACTGGCCAGACCTGCCCAGAAGAGCAGGTGGAGTCATGCTTAAACAATGCAAAGGATGTTGGAGAGACTGATGTTGACTGCGGAGGAGACTGCTCTCCTTGTACAACAGGCAAATCCTGCATAACTGATTCTGACTGCACAACAGAGAACTGTGCTGTGGGAACTTGCGCAACTGCTGAAGTACCTGTTGAGGAAATCCCAGAAGAAGAGCCTGAAGTGATAACTCCTGCTGACTTGAGATGCGGCAATGGTGTCTGCGATATAGATGAAACCCAGGAGACATGCGTCTATGATTGCGGTTTCTGCGGAGACAACAAGCTTGTGAATGAGGAATGCGAAACTGACGCAGATTGTTATGGTGGCAAGTGTGATGCATGCGAATGCATCTACAGCTGCACAGATGATAATCTTGGAAGGCTCAAACCATTGAATCTTGTGGTGTCAAACTCAAGAGGAGAGATAGCTGTCAATCTTCTCTGGACTCTTGACACAGTTGCTTCTGGATGCATGCTCAATAAGATGATGATATTTAGGTGCAAGACTTCAGCAACAGGCCAGTGCGAGCCTAAAAGCCTTGTTGGCCAGATGGAAAAAGATGCCAGAAGCCTCTATAATTATAGAGATATATGGAATATAGAACCATACACAAGGTATTGCTACAAAGTGACTGCTTATTACAAAGAAGAGGGCACTGCTGCTCAATCTAATGTAGCCTGCGCACCACTTCTGCCAGAAGATGATTGTATGAAAGGAAGCAATTTCATGTGCAATGAAAATGTCTTGTACAGCTGCGGAGCCCAGAATGAGAGGGTATTTGTGCAGAACTGCTCAACAATACCTAGTGCAGTAGGAAAATATTACTGCCTTGGACCTGATGAAGGAGGAAATGCTGAGTGCGTCCTTCAGAACAACTGCAATATGTGCAATGGATTATTCGGGCTTTTTGGAATAATGGAAGACACGAGCGAGACTCTGCATATCCTGACTTCTGCAAGCGGCAGCAAGACAGCAGGAAGGGTGCTCTGCACTGCTGAGTTTGTGAGATCATGTTTCATAGACCACACAAAGACAAATGTGGACAAATACAATTATTGCGGAAATATCACATCCTGCTATCAGTACAGATCAATGCAGGCATGCGACACTAATCTGTGCAAGATAGGTGATTGCAGCTGGTCTGAATCAGATACAGCAGGAGCTGAATTCGGATTCGGAGTGTGTGTTCCTAAGGATAAGGACAAAGAAGACTGCTCTCTCTGCTCAAGAGATAACTCTCCTGCAAGAAATAATTTCTTTGGAAGATGCTCAGACAGTGTGTGCAGGATTTATGGTGACTGCTATTATACAAACATAATGGGAGGATATGAATGCTCATCAAAGCAGTCCATAGGCTGCAGGTCATTCAAGACAAAGAATGATTGCATCAATGCAGATCAGCAGGGTGAGCAGAATGCTGTTTTGGATGTTGTCTATGATGCTCAAGGAAACAGGATAGGGGGCACTAATAGAATCATCACAAAAAGCAATGATTACTTCAGTTACGGAACCTGTAAATGGGGTTCAGACTTTGATGCCCAGGCTTGCGTGAAGGATGCTGATGGAGACAACAAGCTGGACTGTGATATCTATGATGTAGTGTGCCAGGCTGACAATACCCCTCCAGCAACCACAATAGTGCCTCAGGTGCCTATGGAAGGTGAAAGGCTGCTTCTTGGGACAGAGGTATATCTTAAACTCCAGACAACAGAGCCTGCTCTGACATATTTCTGCTTTGTGAAAGATGAGGGCACCAGCCCTTACTGCTATCCAAAAGAGAGCACAGCATGCGGAATACAGAAAAAAGTCGGACCAGGAGAACAATGGTATTCTGGATCAGGAAATTACATATTATATTATTATTCAGAAGACAGGGCCCATAATCTTGAGGAAGTCAAGTCACTCAAGGTCAAATTTGATGACTCAGTTCCAGATATAAGTGTAGCAGTATCCAAGCCAAATCCAAAGACAAGGACTTTCATAATAAGCACGAATATGGATGTCACATGCTCAGCACATCTTGAGAACTCAGTGGGTGTTATGCTTTACCCAGAGAACATGATAGACAAAGAAAGGATAGCTTCAGGCAGAAGCATATCAAGGTCATACATAAATCTTGATGATGATGACTATTATTTTATCTATGAATGCGAGAACAGGGCAGGCAACAAGAGAACAGGAGAGAAGATAGCTGTGATAGACACCAATAATATCTATGATCCATCTCCGAGAGTGCCTGTGCCTACAAATGCAGTGGATATCTCAGTCAAGACAAAGAAAGCAGCCTCATGCAGATATGCTATAACAACAGGCACAGAGCAGAGATATGATGATATGGAAGACCAGTTCCTGACAGGTGATGGCCTGACCCACACAGCAGTGGCTCTTGTAGTGCCTGGAGAGTTCTATTCTTTCGACGTAAAATGCAAGATGACTGATGGAACCATAGAAGGAGAGAAGAATGACAGGATAATATTCTCTGTTGATAATGTTCCTCCTACAATAACAGCAGTAAGCACATTTGATGCTCTTGGATTTGACCAGACACAGGAGTATGGCACAAAGCAGACATTGATGCTGCAGTGCAAGGATGACTGGTTCCTGAAGACAAAAGGAATAAGAGGCATGGACTTTGGATGTGATGAGACAATATTCTCATACACAGATTCTTCAGGCAATGCCAGGGATGGCAATATCTTCTTAGGAGATGGACTTAGTCCGCCATTCACAGTTGATGCAACCCAGACAATAGGATACACAACAAAAGATAAAGGAGGAAACTATATCTCAGGAGCAGTAAGCGTAAGGATAAACACAGCGCCACCTCTGCTATATCTGGATGTGATAAAATCTCCTCTCACAGACGACTCAAGAGCCCTTGATGCAGTCTCTTATGGAGATTATATACTCAAGCTTACATCTTCAAGAAGCCTGATAGCAGCTGAAGCTGGCATAAGCATATTCGGAGATGATATCATATATGATATTCCAGTGGAATATATCTCAAGTGATGATTTTGGAAGGACTCATTACTTTGCTTTCTCAGTGCCATGGACAATACCTCAGATGACAGAGAATGTTCTTGGCGCCAATGTGACTGCTGTAGTGGCAAGACCAGGCGAGTTCTGCTCTGTAGAGATCGCGCTTGATGAGAACAAGCATTATAGGGCAAGGAATTTCACATTTGACACAGGGATACCAGAAGCAGAGCTAAAGCCAAAGCTTGATACTTATCACTCAGTATACAGCTACCCTTTAAATGAAGAAGAAGGAATCTATTACACAAACCAGAATCCTCTGTTCATAACTGGTGCCTCTAAAACTAATGCCACTGTAAGAGTGAATTATTATGTAGGCCAGAGAATAAGTGAGATGAGACTTCAACAGTCCTATGATCTCAGGCAGAATGCGCAGAAGACTCCCATGGTTGAGATGAAACCAGGGAATTTCCAGGGCAATACAGGAGATAACAAAGCAATAAACTATATCGGTGGACTGACCAGCCTTGGAGTGACAGAAGGAAATTTCATCAAGTTTGAGGATGCAAGGAGAGCTTATGGATATTATGACAATTATTATACAATAGACAAGGTCAAAGGAAACGAGATAACATTTGTAGAGAACCTTGAAAAAGAAGTTGAACTGGCAGACACAGCTCAGGTCTTTGACAAGCCAACTCCTTACAACTGGTTCGGAGCTGATATAGAGCTTGAGAGAGGTGCTAATTATTTTTTCTTCAGACCTGAGAGCAGAGGAGGCCTTGAAGGATACCTTGACAAGATATACACAATAGTATATGACCCTGATCCTCCTGAAGTGATAAGCAGTGTGCCTAATGAAGGCCAGGTCAGCAATCCAAACACCCCTATCTCAATAATAGTAAAGGAATCAAGGATGAGCTCTCAGCTTGACACTAAAAGCATCAAGCTTTACCTGAATGGAAAGCCTAACACAATCGCAGAAAAGGACATAAAAATAACCAGTGACGGACAGAACAACTATTATAACATAACATACAAGCCAGGAAAAGCTCTGAACGGAACATATTATGTGAACTTCACAGGATATGATCTTGCATTAAATCCTCTGACTGCTGCTTCAGCAAGCCCTGAGTGGATCTTTACAGTCAATAAAGACTCGCCTGACAGACCAATATTTGATGTTGCTGGAGGCACATTCTATAATGGAATGTGGTTTGTGAAGAAGTCTCCTGTTTTTACATTATACTTCCCTGATGCAGTTCCAGTTGATATAACTGGATACCACAAGAATTATGCCCCTAATTTCATAAATGCTGACAACTGCAAAGGCACTGCTGAATCAAATTTCTTCAAGAATTGTATGTTCAATCCTGCACTGCAGCCAAGAGTTCTTGGAGGAGGAAGCCTCATAGAGGATGAATTCCAGATAATAGTCCAGGCAAGAAAGATATTCAGCGCAAGAGCTTATGGACCAAACTCATTGATATACCTGGACAAGCTGGTGATAGATGATCAGGTGCCGTCAATAGGCGCAATCACGCATCCTGAGAAGATAGCGCAGAACATTGATGTAAAGTTTGATGCAATAGTCTATAACGAAGCGCATGACCTCAATGCAACCCTATTGTTCAATGGCAAGAATTACCCTTTAAGCCAGACAGGAAAGTCAGACAACAACAACCACTTCTATTTTAACTGGGAGACTCCAGAAATAGACTATTCAGATATAGCCCTGAAAGCAGAGCTTGAAGGGGAGCATGATATCATATTGAGGATAGCTGATTATGCAGGCAATGCAGCTACATACAGCGGAAAGGTATATCTTGACCTAACCCCTCCTGATGTAGATGATTTGGATGTTGCTATCATGCCTACAAGGGTCATATCCAATAATGAATTCCAGACAAAACAGACAGAGATAATAGTCAAAGGAAACTTCACTGAGAGTGACGTCAGCTCAGTATATGTCATGCCTGGTGATTATAGGTTTGCACCTGGACAGAAACCAGTTATGGAAGATATAAGCGAGCTCGCTAACATAGAAGGCCATAAATTTGAGCTTAACATGATAATTAATGGAACATTCAACAGGACAATACTCAATGAGCTGAACCTGTTCATGGAAGATGAAGCAGGAAACATAGCAATAACCCAATTATATGTTGTAGCTGACATGCAACCGCCATATGTTGTCGGCACAACAGTCACCTAAAGTGCCTGAGAATAAGGCATTAAGCTGAATATGAGACTAAAAAAGAGGTTGATAGCAGTAGCTTTCTTATTGATATTCATGAATATATTGTCAGTCCCTACTAGTCTGTCAGCTGATGACCTCACAATTGATTTCAAAAGGATAAATAAGGCCCTTCCGACAATAGATGTTTTCTTCCAGGAGGATATTGAGCTAAAGAATGTCACTCTTTACGGAGTGAACCAAGCTTTGATAGCAAAGAATGAATATTTCTTCCAGCAGTTCTTGATGACAGGTGATGAATTCTTCCTTCTCAGCATGCAGATAATGATAATTCCGATAACAGCAACAGTATCATCAGATATGAGGTCTGTGTCTGTCACACCAGTAGATCCTCTTTTCAATGGTTATTTCAGCCTGACAGTCAATGTTGTTGACCTTGTGGGCAATCCCACAAATTATGTTGAATATTTCTATCTTAACATAACAGAGACAGATATCCAGATAATATCTCCAAGGCTTGGAGTATCCAACAAATCTGTGAACAACCTCACGATTAGGACAACAAGGAATGGTGTTGCAGAGAACACAGAGTGCAAGATAGGCATAGATAATCCAGCATATAATTTCAACAGCCTTGCGCTGAAGCCTTTTGAAAGCCCTGCAGTGATGAAACCAATACATACAATAAGCGATGTGTTCTCAAAATTCGGCCTTAGCACACAGGGTGAGTTCTATATAGTATGCAAGGACCAATCATTAGGGAGAGTGAACCAGAAAAAGTTTTCAGTCTATGTTGACACAATACCTCCTGTGATAACCAGCTTTGGATTTGACCCTCCAAAGGTTGTGGAATATCCTGAATATGGAGAACAAATATCTACTACTCTGAGCGTCGGTGCAACAGAGCCAGTCATCTGCAGGTATTCATACCAGCAGGATAAAAACTACACAGAGATGATTCCTTTTGATAATTTCAATATCAATGATTTTGACGCTTATGTATCAGAGAACAAGCAGAAATACCCTCTTCCTACTGATGAGAAAGCAAAGTATGCCTTCTATGTGCAGTGTGAAGACAGAGCAGGATGGCTCTCTGGGAAATCAAGCAGCCAGATAGAAGTAGACCTTTCAGAAGGCCTAGGAATCTCAGTCGCATTCCCTCCAAGATATACAACAAACAAGACAATTGAATTGATTGCTCTCTCAAACAAAAGGGCTGTATGCCAGATAAAAGGAGAGGATATTGCCCAGTACACCCAGATGATACAGCTTCCTGACCAGAAGCAGCACAAGTATTATCTGGGCACATTGAAGGATGGTGCATACAGCTATTCAATATATTGCAGGAGCACATCAGCAGGAGTTGTCCAGGACCAGACATTTACATATACTTTCACAATAGACAACACAAAACCAGGCCCGCCTAACATCAACGGCACATTAGTCACATGCTACTCTGACAAATTTGTGTTTGAACCTCCTCTGCAGCTGACTGCTGAGGATGCTGAGTCAGGAATAAGCCATTTCCTTGTGGACATAAAAAGAGGCACAGAAGCTCTGCTCAATGCTTCAGAACAGCCTGCAACAGTGTCATCAATTGAAGAGGACAATAAGGGAGACCCATTCGCGCTGCTCAACAAAACAGATTACACTTTTGACATCAAGGCAGTCAACAATGTGGGGCTTGAGAGCACCCCAAAGCAGATCAAAGTGCAGTATGATCCAAAGAATGAGAGATGCTTTGAGAAGAATCCTCCAGATGTTTTTATATCAGAGAACCAATCAACAGGATTAACAGAGGTATTATTTGTATGCTCTGATGACACAGGATGCGACAATAACAGATTCTATTATGGAACAGCTGTCTCAGCAGATAACTGCTCTGCAAGCACCCTGCTTCCAGGACCTCCATTCATAACAGAGATAAGAGATACTTCCTATGTATGCTATAAGGCAAGTGATATTGTGGGAAATAATGCCACAGGATCAAAGCTCATAGAGGTAGAGATGTCTGCTTCATGCAATAATCTCAAGAAAGATGGTGATGAGACAGATATTGACTGTGGAGGAGGATGCCCTACATGCGAGCTGTATGAGAGCTGCGTACAGGACAGGGACTGCTCATCTAATTATTGTGATGGAGAGATGTGTGAAGAGCCAACATGCGATGATGGTGTGTTGAATGGGCCTGCCAACAAAAAGGAAAGTGATGTAGATTGTGGAGGATACTGCTCAGATGAAGGCTTGAAATGCGAGATTGATGATGACTGCAAGAATAATGTTGACTGCAGCAGCGGATTCTGCAATCCTGACTCAAAGACCTGCGCTGAAAGTACCTGTTATGATGGATTAAAAGGCCCTGAAGAAGCAGATGTGGACTGCGGAGGTATATGTTTTGCAGAAGGCCTGCTCTGTGAGAGTGGCTCTGACTGTGATTCAGATGATGACTGCGTGAGCGGTAACTGCCTTGCAGGAAGCTGCAAAGCAAGAGTGCAGCTGGTTGCTCCAAAAAGTACATTCCCCTGGGGCACATTGCTGATGATTCTGGGAATCCTGATGATGATAGGAGGCTCTGGTTATCTGGTGTATAAGAAAAAGATAGCTGCGCCTCCAGCACATACTGCTGCCAAGAAACCTGTTGCTGCAGCAGACAGGAGGATTGAGGAAGAAGCCAGAGAAAGAGCAAGAAGACTGGAACTGCAGAGAAGAAAAGCAGCAGAAGAACAGAGAAGAAAAGCAGCAGAGATGACCAGCAAAAAGGATGATACTGCCAAGAAAAGACGAGAGGATATTGAGAGGAAAAAGAGAGAACAAAGAGAAAGATTATTCGGGAAATTCGGGGGCAAGACAGAAATGCCTGAGGAGGAGATGCCTCTGGAAAGAGATATCAGGACAGAAGAGAAGAAAGGCTGGCTGAACTTTGATACTTTCAAGAGCATGTTCAAGCCTAAACCTCCTGAGAGCAGGCTTGAGAAAGAGCTTGATACACCTCAAAAGACTCCTGAAGCACCCAAGCCAAATACTATATTTGATGAACTGGGACTGATCCAGGGAGCAAAAGAAGGAGACATCTACAAGATGCTTGAGGAAGCAGTGCCCAAGAAAGACCAGAAAAAAGCATTCGAGGAGCTTGACAAGATGATGTCAGGAAAGAATACAGATGTTTATAATGAGCTGAGGAAATACATCAAACCAACAGGCAAGAAAATTAAAAAGAGGAAAAGATGAGCACCATAAAAGATAATGCTATCGGCAAGAAAGCAGTTGTAGAAGTCCAGTTCAACTGGATATTTGTGCTGGTTGCAGGAGCCCTCATTCTGGTATTTTTCATCACAATCATAAACAAGCAGAAGACTGTCTCTGAAAAAAAGCTTTCTGTAGAGATACTCAATTCAATGGACAGGATAATGTCAGGACAGAAAGCCAGTGAAAACAGACAGGATGTGATAAGCATGTTCGAGGTAGAGATGTCATATTCATGTGGCGGTTGCGACTGCGACTTCTCTCTGGCAGGCATGTCCAAGAGCAAGGGCAATCTCGTTGTCTTTGCTCCCACAAGCACTGAGAGCGATCGTCTTCTGACGTGGACTCAGAGCTGGGACATGCCTTTCAGGGTGATAAATTTTATTTATATCTCAATCCCAGAGAACAAATATTACTTCATAAACCCAACTCCGAATATTAAGAATGATTTTATCGGCAATCTTCCAGTCAACCTCACTGTGGACATTGTCTCATCTGTTGATGATATAACATACAAAGGAGAGCAGAAAGTGAGGCTTGTGTTCTTTGACGAGGATGATCTTGATATGCCTGACGGCCTGGCAAAGGCAGATGACTCCAGGATAACTGCGCTTGTCATTGAAGGAATAGCACCTGACTGGGAGAAAGGCAAGGCAAAGCTGAAGTTCTACAGGAAGAAAGGTGATGTGTTCATAGAGGACGAGGATGAAGAGGGCACAACATATGAGTATCCTGCTCTTGGATTCCCTGCAGTTTACGGCGCAGTATACTCTGACAGCTTCCAGAACTACAAATGTAATATGGATGATGCTGTGATAAGGCTAGGTTTTGTGTCAAAGGTATACAACTCACGAGCATCAAAGCTTGATACAGCTGTGAATAATATAGCTTCACTAAGGCACTGTGTATACCTTTACTCAACAGTCTATTTTAATGGATTTGAACAAGATTATAATAATATACATACAGCAGGCCTTTTTGAGTCTATAAGAACCCTAGCTTCATTCAATGATCAGGCAATACTGCTCTCATGCCCAAGGATATACTAAGATGGTAGGAAAGAACAAAAGATCACAGATACAGATGATGGAGACGGTCATGATACTGATGATATTCTTCATAATAGTTGTGCTTGGATTCATGTTCTACTCCAGGATACAGCAGGGATCAATACAGGAGATGAACAGGCAGAGAGCAGAGGAAGGGGCAGTAGCAATAGTCCAGAACATGCTCTATATGCCAGAAATACAATGCAGTGAGAAGAATGTGCTGATAGATATCTGCTTTGATATCTACAAACTTGATGCATTCGCAGAGATGCTTGACATAAGCGATTCTAATAACAAGAAAGCTTTCCTTTTCTACCAGAAAGACTTCGGCAACAGCAAGATACAGGTAAGGCCCATATTCCCAGTCCAGTATGATCCTATAGTGTTATATGATAATGAGCCTCTGGATAATGAGGAAAAGAGCTCAATACTCACAAGCATCCCAGTCTCTTTGAAGGATTCAACCAGAAGGTATGGGTCATATTCAATAGGTGTGCTTGATGTAGAGGTGTTTGTTTGAGAAAGAAAGCCCAGCTTGAGATGATTGGAATAGCGATTGTGGTAGTCCTTGTTGTGCTTGGGTTCCTTTTTGTGCTGAAGGCAATATCAAAACCTCCTTCAACAGTGCATACTGGCTTTGTTAGGTCTCATATAACCCAGGACCTGCTGAACACAGTAAGCATTGCAGATGCTGACTGCGGAGGAATAGACATGACAGATCTGCTTAAGGCATGCGCAGAAGGAGGAACTGTAGACTGTGCAGCTGATCCTTGTGATGCTTTCAGGGTCAAGATTGGAATTGTATTAGAGCAGACTCTTGAGGTACAGAAGCTGGCTTACAGGCTGAGGACTTACAGGACTGATGAGCCTCCAAAGACAAGCGCTGATGCCCTGAACATGAATGGAAGGATGGGGGGCATATACTTTGAGTATGATGGTTGCAATGAGACCTCAATGAACAGAGGATATTATATTGTGAAAGAAAAGCCAGGAATGCTTGTC
>JAHJCS010000094.1 GCA_018812465.1 Nanobdellota archaeon
GATTATAACTTAGAACTAATCTACTTCTTTTTCTTATTAATCTGCCTTCTCTTCTTATTCCTGTCTTTGGCTCTCTCGTTTGTTAGAAGTCGTCTGCAGTCAACACACCACTTCCTGAGCTTATTCAGGCTTGGGATCTCGCAACCGCATTTCTGGCATGATACCATTGTTATATTTGGGAAACAAGCCCCCTATTTAAATATTTCTATTTGTTTAGTACTTTTAAGTAGTGTTATAATAAGAACCTTTAAATATCAGTTATTCCCTAACTAGTAGTAATATGGTTTGGGACTCTATCAGGTGGATTGCTGCAATGTTTACAATGCTTTTCTTAGGCATTTTCATCGGCATGAATGCTTATTCAATATTCACTGGTTCTGGGATAGAAAAGCCATTATCACTCGGTATGTTTTCTTCAAGAAGCGCTGAGCTTGACTCTCCGTCAGATCATATAAGCGAGGATAATATCCATGTGTTCTCTGACAAAGTCGTCATTGACATAAAAGATGCTTCATGGGCGTCTTTCACAGACACAAACTCAATGGATCCATTCATAGATTCTGGAGCAAACAGCATTGAGGTCAGGCCGTCATCTGCTGAGGATATCCAGATTGGTGATGTCATATCCTTCAGGACAGCGCTTGCTGATGGCCTGATAATTCACAGGGTTGTGGCTGCTGGAGCTGATGACTCTGGTGCTTATTTTATAACTAAAGGAGACAACAATGACCTTGCTGATCCAGGAGCAAGAAGGTTTGAGGATATAACTGGGGTTGTTGTTGGCGTCATATACTAAGAATATATCCTAAGATTTACTAAAGATTTAAAAAAGAAGAGTTTCTTTTTCTATACCATGGCAGTTGAAGGTTTAGAGCAATACAGAAAAGCAGGAAAGATAGCTTCTCAGGCAAGGCAGTTTGGTGTCGGCCTGATCAAAATAGGTGCTTCTTTGTCTGATGTGACTGAACAGATAGAGCAGAAAATACTCTCTTTAGGGGGAGAGCTTGCGTTTCCAACACAGATATCCCTAAATGAGATAGCTGCGCATTACTGCTCAACTCCAGAAGATAAGTCAGTCTTCAAAGAGGATGATCTTGTAAAGCTTGACGTAGGAGTCCATGTTGACGGCTATGTCGCTGACACTGCTGTGACAATTGACTTAAGCAAGGACCATAAGCATGATAAGATAATCAAGACATCAAAAGAAGCTCTCCAGAAAGCTATCAGCATTGTAAAGCCGGGTATAAAGACAAGGGAGATCGGCAAGGCAATCCAGGAGATTGTGACAAGCCAGGGTTTTGCTCCTGTCCGAAATCTCGGAGGCCATGGTGTCGGAAGATTCATGATTCACGGCCCGCCGGCAATACCTAATTATGATAATGGAGATAATTCTATGATTGAAGAAGGCATGGTCTTTGCAATAGAGCCTTTTGTCTCTGCAGGCGCAGGCATAGTCTATGAGCGCGAGAATGCAAATGTTTTCATGATGACTGGCATGAAGCCCGTCAGGAATATGATGACTCGCAGCGTGATGAAAGAGATTGACAAGTTTAAAGGCCTGCCATTCACCGAAAGATGGCTTGTGAGAGCTGGCCTCTCAGTCCCAAAGATCAATTTTGCGCTCAATGAGATAGACAATCTTGGCATACTGAAGAAATTCCCTCCACTGCCAGACAAGAACAAAGGTCTTGTGAGCCAGGCAGAGCATACCCTCATTGTCACAAAAGACGGTTGTGAGGTCACGACTGAGTAATTCCCCTTATTTCTGCCGGAAATCCTCCAAAAATAAAGCGAAACCAATATAAATGATTATGACTTGATATCTTCTCATGAGCATGAACAAAACAATCAGCTTTTTGAAAGAGATAGACTACATCCAGGTAATAGGATGGATACTTATTATTGTGACTATAATACTTCTGCTGGATGTGCAGGGAATAATATGAGAAAGCAAAGAATACATCAGATTGTGCTTTACATAATCATTACAGTGCTTGCTGCAATATTTATTTACCAGGCATTAAGAAAGGTGGCTGGGCATTCCTGGCAGATAGAAAGCCTTGTTCTTGTGCTCATAGCATCAACACTGGCAGTTGCTGTCTCAAACAGGGCAAAAGTCAGCGAGCTTAATGGAGAATTCAGGCATTTCAAAAGGAGTTTTGGAGCTTTGGCTTCTGATTTCAAGGAAATGAGAAAAGATTTTCATAATCTTAAGACCGCGCAGGAAAAATTCAACAATTGGTCAAGGATACAATTCAATGAGATAAAGAGAGATATTGCAAAATGAAATGTCCAAACTGCGGTGCTGAGATGGGGAATAAGAGAGGCCCTACAAACCAGATTCTCTGGCATTCTTATCATTGCTCTGAATGCGGTTATGATGAGCATTGAAGGCTTTAAAGCCATTTTAAGCCAAATATATTCTTTCTGACTGTATAGTAATTAAAACCCAAAGCTTTAAATAACCCTTCTTTAAAACCTCTTATAATGGAAGAATCAAGGGTTTATACAGGAAATCATTATAGGACTCAAGGGATTGTAGATGCTGCTCTGGAAGGCATGTGCAGCAATGGTTTCATAGCAAAGGAAGCAGCTGTTATCTCAGAGATGAGCGGGAAATCAGGGCTTCCTGCAGAGGATCTTGCAGCAAAAAGATTCTTTACCTCTGTTTTCTATACTGTCGCAAATGAAGTAGGTTATTCTAGGGGACCAATAAAAATTAATCATGTCTCTCAAGGGTTTATGGGGCAAGATATTTCAAAGATTGCAGAGCCTGACCCAAGTGTAAGAGAGCATCTTGGCCAGACTAAATTCAGGAAACCATATTTTGAAGGTCCTTTGAGGGTTGCAGAGATGCTGTTGCTTTCAGATAAGGTTGTTGATGGTTATATCAATGCTGTGCTTTCAGAGATAGGCTCATCAATTCAGACTGTTTCAGACAACAGGCCTTCTGAGAGAGTTGATGGTGTGCCTGATCAGCCAAGAGTATAATCTCTCAGTTTTCTTATATATGTTTTTCTCGCTGAATAGGAATCTAGGATTGCACACTATTATTTAACCACCAAACAGTAGTATCATACCAAAAGCCTTAAATATGACCTTGTATAACCTTATTATATGAGCAATACAGAGCCTCTCGCAAGGGTTCTTGTCCTTGACAATATGGGAACAAGGGCAAGATTCAACCAACTGAGAACGTTTGATGTAGATTTTGATCTAGTTCATAATGACCAGACTTTTTTTCAAAGGCTAGCAAGCGCAAGAATCAACCAAGAGAGGGGTTATGACGCGTTTATTGTCAATATAGAAGGGCCAGCAAACACTAATTTTGCAAGAATAGCCAGGTATATGCGGTCAGACATCTCTATTATTGCACTGGCTGATGGAGGCTCTCCAATCAAAGATTCTGAATCTGCATCTTTCTATGGATTTGATGGATATCTCCATAACCCTTTCCATACAGACGATGCAGTCCAGGCAATTGCAATGTGCCTTGAGAAAAGAACCAATCAATATATTGGCTGAAGATAATCTCTTATTTTATCACTCTTTAAACCATTTCTTAGAAAAAGACATTATCAGATATTGACATTCACTTCTTTTCCTGTCTTCATGTCTTTGACCTTGACCACTTTCTTCTTTATCTCATCATCTCCTATGATCATCACTCTCCTGGCTTTTGTCTTGTTTGCATAGTCCATCTGCTTGCTGATGCTTCTTCCCATAAGGTCAACTTCAACAGAAGATTTATCCCTCAATTTGTCAGCAACCCTTAAAGCATGCTTCATTGCTTTTTCTCCCATAGGCGCTATATAATATTCAACACCAAAGTCAGTCTTTGGCAGAAGCTTCTTTTCTTCAAGAAGAAGCTGGAGAGTCGCAAATCCTATGGCAAATCCTGTTGCAGGGCATTTTCCGCCTCCCAAAAGCTCTACAAGACTATCATATCTTCCTCCTCCTGCAATGCTTCTCAGATTTCCTTTCCTGTCAAATACCTCAAATACAGTTCCAGTATAATATGAAAGGCCTCTTGCTGTAGAGAGGTCAAGTTCAATGAAATCTTTCCTGGATCTCAGCATCTCAAACACTTTCCTGAGATTGTCAAGCCCTGCTGACTTCAGGCTTATCTTGTCAACATCCTTAGTCTTCAGGAAGCTCTTGAGCTTCTTTATGTCCCCTGCATTGAGCGATGCTTTCTCAAGCTCCTTGTCCCATGCTTCAGGAGGCATCTTAAGCTTCTTGTCAATTATCCTGAATAATTCCTCATAATTGTCAATCTCCATGCTCTTGATGAAATCCTGCAGAAGGACTCTGTTGTTTATCCTCACAACAAAGTCCTTGCTTGTCAGGCCAAGGCATCTAAGGCAGTCAATTGCCATGCTTATTATCTCAGCATCTGCCTCAGGCCGATCAGAGCCGAACAATTCAACACTCAGTTGATAGAATTCCCTCAGCCTGCCTGCCTGCGGTCTCTCATATCTCCACATCCTGCTTATACCAAACCACTTGACAGGTTTTGGAAGCTCCATCTGTTTCTCAATGAACATCCTTGTGAATGGCACAGTAAGGTCAAACCTCAGGCCAAACTCCTCTTTGTCCTTTCCTTCTCCTTTGCTCTCCAGAAGGAATATCTGCTGTTTTATCTCCTCACCCTGCTTTGCTGTGAGCAAGGATATTGACTCAAATGCAGGAGCTTCTATCTCTTTGTATCCATAACCTGATGCAGTGCATCGTAGGCTGTCAGCTATCTTGCTGAAAACAGCCTTGTCTTCTGGGAAGAAATCCTTTGTGCCTTTTGGTTTCTGGTACATAATCCTCACCTTGTTAGTTTTTGTTTATATAGTTTTTGTATTCTTTCCCCTGATAAAGGCAGACTTCTTGTGTGCCTCTAGCCCTTCTGCATCTGCTATCTTTCCAGCTATACTAGCCAATCTTTTTGCAGCTTCTTTGCTGATCTTCTGATAGGTCTGCAATCTTATGAAATCCTTTACTGACAATCCTCCTGTGTACCTTGCAGCCTTGCCTGTAGGTAAAATGTGGTTAGGCCCTGCGCAGTAATCACCGAATACCTCTGCTGAATTCTCTCCAATGAACATTGATCCGAAATTCGTGAACTTTTTAGCATATTTCTCAGCATCTTTAATCTGGAGTTCCAGGTGTTCTGGAGATCTTTCATTGGCAATAGCTATTGCCTCATCTATCTCCTTGAATATTATTATGCCTCCATTCTTGAGGGATTTCTCTGCAGTGTCCC
>JAHJCS010000095.1 GCA_018812465.1 Nanobdellota archaeon
CTACCATAAGCATACCTTCTTCAGGTCTGTCTGGATATGGCTTCTCTACTCCAAGCTTGACTCCTGCGATTACTTCTGTCTCGCCGAGCCGGACTCTTGCAGAGCCTTCTGCTGATTTTGATATTCCATACTCCACTTCCACTTTCCTGAACTCATCAAGTTTCCTTCCGTCATGCCTTACTCCTTTATTCAAGGATTCTATGAGATGTTTTTTCATTGCGTCGTTCATTTTAATCACTTGTATTTCTCCTTTAATGCTTTCTTCTGGACTTCATATATCTCAAGAAGCTTCTGTTTTCCTGTTTCCAATGCTTCTATCAGCTGTTCCTTGGATATCTCACCATCCATCTGAAGAAGAGATATCTCTCCTGTGCTTGGGATCATAGCCATTGGTACATCAGCTACTGGCCCCTTATCATAAGCCTCTTCACTGTAGTCAAGGTCAACAACTATCTTGTCATCGACTCTTCCCACTGATACAGCGCAGACCATGTCCCTCATAGGTATTCCTGCATCTGCAAGAGCTATTGATGCTGCACATATGCCTGCGCATCTTGATCCTGCATCTGTCTGAGGAAGCTCTATGAATACATCCACAACAGCATTTGGGAACTGGCTTAGGTCAAGCACTGGAAGCAGTGACTTCTCTGTTACCATTGAGATCTCTTTGGACCTCCTGTTAGGGCCTGGCCTTACCCTATCTCCTGATCCTGAGAAAGGCATCATGCTGTAATGACATCTTAATATCGCTGTCTTGGGATTCTGCATAAATTTAGGATGCAATTCCCTTGGACCATAGACTGCTGCATAAGCTATGGTCTTTCCGATCTGGAACATTGCTGAACCATGGGCTCTTGGGATTATCCCTGCTTTGGCGCTTATTGGCCTGAGCTCATCAAATTTCTTTCTTCCGTCTAGTCTTTTGGTGTATGCCATTTTAATCACTCTGCTGATTCTGATCATCCTGCTGATCATCATCCTGGTCATTGTACTGATCTTGGTTGTCCTGATTCCTGAAACCCTGATCTTCATTCCTGAAACCATGCTCTTGAGATGGAGATTCTCTCCTCTCAGGGGCATGCTCTCTTAGGTCTATCTTCTTGCCGAGCTTCTTTTCAAGGAACTCTTTGATCCTGTCTGTAAGGCCGTCTGTGTGAGCCTCTGCTTCAGCTTTTTTTATAGCATCAATAGCAATGTTCTCCATTTCAGGCTCTCCCTGGATCCAGACTATTCCGTTCTGGCCCACAGTGATCCTGCAGTTTGTGGCATTCTTGATCATGCCGACCATTGAGCCTTCCTTGCCTATCACTCTTGGAACCTTGTTGGTGTTGACCTCGATTATCCTTCCGCCTTCAAGCTTCCTAAAGCCAGGGCCTCTCATTGTCACATCCACAAGCTTCTGTGATGTCACATTGGTTATGCTGCACACGACATAATCTCCCAGAGCATATATCCTTGTCAGATCTGCTCCTTTCTGGATGAACCTTGATGTCGCTTCTTTCATGCTTAGCATAGCATGGTATGCTGAGTTGAATTTCAGAAGCCATCCGCTCATGATGATGTCATATACATTGGCTATGATTGTATCTCCCCTTTTAGGAAGATATCTTCCTGACAGAGGTGTTATCTTGACGACTTTGCCCTCTATCCTCACTAATCCAAGCTTTGCTGCTCGGATATCATCTCCCATTCTGTATGTTCCGTATGAAGGCAGACAATCCATTCCGGTTGCTAGCACTTCTCCTGGAACAACAACTTCCTTTTCTTTGATTTTTATTTCTCCCATGTTTATCACTCTATTACTTTTGTCTCCACATTTCCTCGTGTTGTATTGTTCAGTTTATCATAAAGATCCGGCTCCATTCCAGCGGGTATCTCTACAATGCATTCAAAAGAACCATCATTCTTCCACTCCTCTTTCTCTGGCTTTGCAAAACCTGACAGGATTCCATAAGCTTTTCCAGCATATTCTGCAGGGAACTTGATATGGATCCTCTTTTTCTCAAACCTGATAGGCATTATCGGCCTGAGCTTCTTGACAATATCCTCTACCTGAGATTCAGCTGTCTTGAACATGTCAATCTTCACTTTTGCTTCTTCCATCGCATTCTCTATCCTGAGCACAGGATGAGGAAGCTTTGTTGTAGGATCTATTGCATTCTTGTTTATGATTGACACTATCTTCTTTCTCTTTATCTCCTTCTGCTTCTCTCTGTACTCCTCAGTTAGCTGGATCTCTCCTTCCTTGAGTATCACTGCAGCAACCTCAAGAGTGTCAGCAGTCTTGAAAAGCTCTTTCATCTTAAGTTCAGGAGCAAAGACTCCTTTCTTGACATCAGCGAATATCTTCTCGCTCCTCACCACATCCTTGACGTCTATGCTCTTTCCGTTCTTGTAATCTATCGCAAGATCAGGGTCAACTGCTATCTCAAAGTTATCTCCGCCTTTCTTGAGTTTAGCGAGATTGAAGGAGACTCTTTCCTTGTCCATTGTCTGTCTTCCTTTTGTGCTCATTTTAATTTCCTCAATGGATATGATTATCCTTTATTTCTTCTTGACTTCCTTAAGTATCCTGTCAAGCTTCTGTCTGTCAATCTTTGTGAACATCTTCTCATCTGTCTTTATGTACACGCAGTCAAGCCTCTCAACACTGAAATTGTCATCAAGCACTTTGCTAAGAGCTGCGACGCCAATCTTGAGACCTTCCTCAATTGTGATGTTTGGGTTATATTTTTTCTGGAGGACTTCCTCGATCTCTGTCTCTCCTTCGCCTATAGCTGCTGCATTGTACTTGAAGAATATTCCTGTAGGATCTGTCTCATACAGAGAAGGTCCGCTTGTGTCTATTCCTGCGATAAGAAGTGAGACACCAAAAGGTCTTAGTCCTGCTGACTGGGTGCAGATCTGCTTTAGGTCTGAAATGTCCTTGACTATGCTAAGGACATCAACAGCAGAATCATATGTCACCTGGTGCTGCTGAGATTTAAGCTGTGCTCTCTCAACCAGCACTCTTGCATCTGAAAGTATTCCAGCTGCAGTGGCTGCGATGTGATCATCAATCTTTGATATCTTCTCTACGCTCTCTGCCACAACAAGCGGATCCACAATCCTCTTGTCTGTCACAAGCAGGACACCGTCCTTGCAGACCATGCCTATTGCAGTTGATCCCTGCTTAACAGTCTTTTTAGCGTACTCTACCTGAAGAAGTCTTCCGTCAGGGCTGAACATTGTTATAGCCCTGTCATATCCCATTACCTGATGGCTCATTGTTGGTTGCATTGTTTACCCTCCTTTATCCTGCAATATACTTTCCAGCTTTCTTAAGTGTTCCAGATACACCCAGGCTTCTTGCTGTCACTTTTTTACCCTGGATGCTTGTTATCATTGCCAAAGATGCTGACAGATGTTTTAAATGTTTTGTACCTACTTTTATTATGCCTTTCTGGCTTTGATTATCCCATCGGTCATGCATCACTGTTATACCAGCTTTAGCTGCTTCTAACTCCCCCATCAAAGTAACGGAAGAATCCATTATCTGGCCCAAAACAGCAGAAAAGTCGTCTATTTTGCTGTCTGAGATGATTTCAAACGCTAAATACCGCTTCTTCTGTCTTAAACTTGGTAATAACGGTTTTTGCCTTTTATTAATCTTTAATCACCCTTCAAACTTTCTTATTATCCGAGAAGACACATTTAGGGCGTTATTCTCTCTTCTCTCTCGCAAGGATGAGAGAATTTTAGGGTTTATAAAGGTAATGGTTTTGATGGCTATGAGTGTTTATAAGAGTATGATGATATCCTTATCTCTGCTATTTGCACTTGACTAAAGGATTTATGGTGCTAAATTTTCCTCGCCTCGCCCTATTAGGCAGCATACTGGATACTGGCGAGGTGAGGCTATCAAGTCCCAGCTGGAATCTTAAGAGAGGACAATAAGCCTCACTCGGCCCCGTCTATTTGCAGCGAAAACAGGCCGAGCTAGGAAGATAGTGCTTTAACTAGTTCTAATCAGGCACAAAGAATCATTTAATACTACCAGATTAAAGCACAAAAGCCAATAAACCAAATATTCAAGGGAAATATATAAAAAGGAAGAGGTTTTTTCTATTCAATAATGGTAAACTTCGCACCAGAGAGCATCAGGGGGCTGGTATCACCGTTCATAACACCTACTGACAGGAATGGAGTAGTGAGCGAGGAAGGTGTAGATAGGCTTGTTCTTCATCAGGCAGGATACATTGATGGAGCTCTTATAGGCGGAGAGACAGGCGAATTCAGGCACCAGACACCAGACCAGAGAGCTTCAATGCTTGAGCATGTGATAAGGTCAGTTGCTGAACTTCCTCCTGAAAAGAGATTTGCTGTTCTTTTCAATGCAACATGCGATACAGTCAATGACACAATTAATCTTGTGAAATATGCAAATGAAAAAGAAGTGGATGGCATAGTCATTGC
>JAHJCS010000096.1 GCA_018812465.1 Nanobdellota archaeon
ATATGATCTTTTTCATATAATCAAGGTCATGCGAAAGTATGCCTGCAAACTCAAGGATATTGAGTGCTATGAGGAAAATAAGAAGTATCTCTCCTGCTCCGAACTCAAGCTTCCTTTCAACCTCTTTTATGGCCTCGTTGTCCATAAGATTGTTTGAATATTTTAAGTTAATAAATGTTGTGTAAAATAATATAGCCTTACAGGTTGGAACTCTTTACGCAACAATTAATCTAATCTATTATAAGAAATACAAAGATGCAATGACTCTAAAAAAATATGCTTACAAGAATATAGCTGCTATCATGAATCCTATGACAATCCCTATGACTACACCGGTTATGAGCTCTTTTGTTCCGTAATGTATCTCTTCCTCAATCTTCTTGAGCTCTCTTAACTCTCTTCTCTCCAGCTCTTCAATCTCTTTTCCAATCCCTTTTGCCATCTAATCCCTCCTTATCCTGCCTGGTACAGCTTCTTTTATCTCAATCTTTCCAAGCTCCCAGAGCACTGCTCCAACACCATAGAACAATGGGAAGAGTATGAATTCCTTTCCTTTAAGAAAATATTCAGTTGACTGCCTGAGCAATGGCCTGCCAATTGCACCCATCAGCGTAAGATAAAGTCCAATACCTAAACAGGTAGCAGCGAGGAATATAAACAATAGGCCCATTATCTCATGCCTTCTTAGATTGTGCCTTATCTCTGTCATAAATGCCTGTTTAGTAAAGAGCTTATTTAAAGATTGTTAATCATTGGGTGGTAGTATATCAATAGCTTTTACTGGTTTATTATTGTCTTTCAGTTGCTTTCTTTTAACAGCTTCTGGCACTTCAAGGTAATTTTCTTCTGAAACAATGCTCTTTCCAAGCTTTTTCTCAATATTTTTTCTTGTATTGCCTGCAATGTCCCCTCCATCCTTTGCATCTTCCTTGAGTTCAGGCATGTTCTGAGAATCCCTGTCTCTTGTGAATCTTGTTGTGGTTGCTTCACCCAGCATTGTGAGGATAAGCTCCATATCATCCATGTGGTCTCTTTGGTTATGCTGTTCCAGGCCCTTGAATTGCCTGTATTCATCAGGTGTCATGCCAAATGTTGCCTGGGATATCTCAGAAGTGAGTATTGAATAGTCTTTCCTTGTCTTTGCCCCTCTTTTCTTCCATTCATCTGTGAGCTCGTCCCTAACAGCAATCCCCCTTACTCTCTTTTCAATCCATTCATCAGAATAGCCTTTCTGCCTGTATAGTTCCTTCATACGATTCTGGGCCAGTTCAGGGTTTTCTATCTCCTGTACTCTTTCATAGCCTACTTTGGCAAGCCATAGCTTGAAAGGCTCTGCTTTCTTTGAGGGTATGGATTGTATTATCCTGAATAGGGATTCTGTGTTTGCGCAGTCTGTTAGGTAATTCTTGCTATCTGCAGAAGGCAATTTCAGTTGTCGACAAATTGTCGATAACTCAACTCCGCTGGACTCTTTTTCCCTCTGCTTTAGCCTATACCAATAATCCTTTGCATCAACACTTTCTGTTAAAGCTCCCACAACATCAACAACAGAAAAATACCACTCATTTTTATGCCAGATTCTTCTGATATTCTTTCCCTCAAATATGGCCAATGCATTCTTGATTTCCATGAAAAACTGAGAAAGTTGGATGTTTAAATAACCTCGGTGCAGGGATGTCCAGTGGCTTGTGTAAACTTCCGGATTTGATGGATAATCTTCAGTTTATTTAATAAAAAATCTTACTAGAACAGAGTTATTGATTATATCTTTTTCCTATTCTCAAACACTTCCTTGGCAGCCTCTAAGAACACAGCCTCATTCTCTGTTTTTATCACTGCTCCTGCTGCATTCATGTGGCCTCCGGCCTCTCCGCCTGCTTTCTCTGTTATTGACCTGACAACCTCTGTTAAATCAAGCTTGTTGTCCCTGCTTGCGATCCTCAATGATATTTTTGTGGTATTCTCCTTCTGTCTTGCCAGGCCCATGACAAGTGTTCCGTCCTCAAACTCATTGCCTTTTGTTAGCATTGATGCCATTGTTCCTATCATTGATGGGATTATGCTGTCTCCTGCATTTATTATGGCATATCCTTTGCCTCTTGTGATCACTCCATTGTTCTTGTTGTCCCTGAACCAGTTCATTGCCTTGACTATCTCTTTTCTGTATTCCAGCTGGTGTTTCAGGGCTTTCTTCTTCATTGCCTCATCACCAATGCACGCACCTATCCCAAGAGAAGCCTTGTCAAGCCTTCCGCATGCATTAAGGAGTGTGGCAAACTCTTTTCCATCTCTCAATGGAGTGCCTGGTTTCTCTTTCTTAATGATATAATGGCATCCGAGAACATCATCAGCATCCTTTTCATTGATTCTTTTCATGATAACAGCTGCAATCAGTCTTTTCATCTCTTCATCATCAAGGTCAGACATTGTCCTCCAGTCTTTTCCGTTCTTTGGCTCAATCCCTATGTGGTTTAGGAACTGAAAAGACCTGCTCTCATTGCCGCTGACTCCTGGGATATAAGGGTCAGAGCAGTACTCAAGCACCTTGTGCAGGGGTCTTGTCTGGTAGCCGAATATT
The DNA here is from genome assembly GCA_018812465.1 of Nanobdellota archaeon. Lineage (GTDB taxonomy): Archaea > Nanobdellota > Nanobdellia > Woesearchaeales > UBA12501 > WJJV01. The sequence goes on from JAHJCS010000096.1 coordinate 2,579, forward strand.
CTCAGGCCTTCCTTTACTTCTATGAGCCCTTGTTCAATAGCATCCTTAAGTATCTCATTGTTCAGCATCTTGAATCCTTTCTTTTCCTGGATATCTCCAATAGCTCCGACAACAGCTATGTGTGCCATGTCCTTGTTCTGTGGATCAACCTCTTTAGCGAAAAGATAGACAACACCAGAACCGCTTATCTCCTCTCCACCATCTATATCATAAAGATGAGGGTTCACAAATATCAGGTCATTGTCGCTGGCAGAATCATTATCCGGACTTATATCATGGTGGTCAAGCACAATGACTGTCTTGCCTTTCAGAGAATTCTTTATGTCTGTTATTGATCCACTTCCAAGGTCAGTGAATATGTATGTATTGTGACCTTCTTCTGCAATCTCTCTAAGAAGATCTGCATTGAGCTGCTGGACTATAGATATAGAATACTTCATATTCATCCTGTCAAGAGCCTTTATCAGAATAGAGACTGCGCTTATGCCGTCTGCATCAAGATGACTCA
>JAHJCS010000097.1 GCA_018812465.1 Nanobdellota archaeon
AATAAAACAAATAAAGATCGATCCAACAAATCCAGATAACATTTATCTGGCAACAGATGAAGGTGTCTATTTCTCAGATAATGGGGCCGAATCATGGGAAGAAGTTGATGACGGCCTGGATTTCTCTGATATTATCTCAATATCCATAAACAGTGATGGGAGCATGATATATGCAGGCACAAGAGGGGCTGGAGTCTGGATAGCCAGGACTTCTGATATGTATTGGCAACCTGCAGCTGACATTGACTCAGAGCCAAGAGTATGCTGGATCAAGATCGATCCAACAAATTCAGATATAATATATGTTGCATTTAATCCAACAGGAATGTATAAATCTACAGATGGTGGCCAGACTTGGAAAGAGATAAATCTAGGACTGACAAATACGGTGGTATATCCTATTCAGGTCAGTCCTCTGGATTCTCAAGAGATTTATATTGGAACAGGTTACGGAAGAGACATGAACTCAAAGTCAGGTGGGGGAAAAGGAGTCTATAGAAGCTTTGATGGAGGAGAACACTGGGAACCTGCAAATGGAGGTCTTAGGAAAGATATTATTGTGAATGATATCATATTTGATCCAAAAGATCCTCATACCATGTACATAGGAACAGAAGGCTGGCAAACTGGTCCTGAAGGAATATTCATGAGCAAGGATAAGGGAGATAGCTGGATTCCAATAAATAATAACGGTATCAATGAATTCAATGTTTATAAGATGGACTTTGACCTTTCAGGAGACATACTTTATGTTGCAACAGCACAGAGCAGTGTCTGGAAAGGTGTCAGAACAGGTGTCACACCCCCTAAACCCGCATGCAACAACAACGGCAAGTGCGATGAAGGTGAGACTGTTGATAACTGCCCTTCAGACTGCAAGATGCCCTGCAGATGCCCATTGCCCCCTATACCCAGCGAATTTACAGTCTGTGGTGTTGATGGAAAGACCTACACAACTGATTGTGATGCTAAATGCAATAATGTAGAAGTTGCTTGCAAAGGTGAGTGCCCGTGTAAGCCAGCCTGTGTGTGTCCTGCTATATTAAGCCAGGTCTGTGGCGCAGACGGCAAGACCTACAGCAACAGCTGCGAGGCCACCTGCGCTGGAGTAAAAGTGCAGTGCAATAGGGCGTGCCCTTGCAGTTTCTTCAGGAGACTGTTCAGCAGAGTGAGGTGATGAAATGAACAAAAAATTATTAATAGCCATCATTGTTCTGGTTGTTATTATATTAGGCTCTATTGGCCTTTACAGGTATCTTGAATACAGGCGAGGAATGAGCGATGTTGAGTATTCACTTGAAGAGCTCAATGCTCTTGTAGTACAGGGAGAGATTGATAAGGGTCTGGATGTCTGCAACAAGATGACAACTGAGAGATCTGAGGTAGTATGTTATTTCACTTATCTGGGTCTTAAGCTTGGTGATGTCAGAAAGAATTACAAAGATAACTATGGAGAGAATCTGTCAAGAAACCAGACCCAGATGCTCGGAAAAGAGATTGCAGAAACTATCATTGATGTATGTGACATACTTTATGACAATCCTTATGCTGCAGAGCAATGCGAGCAGACAAAAGACCAGGTAATACATCAGCTGATTGATGATTTGGGATGATATCAATGCAAAACCAAAAACTCTCAAGACTAGGATTCACACTTCTATGGCTGCTTCTGGCCATTGGAAATGCACTGATTCTGCAAGGCCTTGTGATATATTTCTCTGCCCTCAAGCAGTTCCATATAATCACTACTTATATCCTGATTATAATTCTTTCAGTTGGTGCAGGCCTGCTTGCTTCAATGATAATACATAGATTCACTCAGGATGACAAGCAGATAGCAATTGCTTCTATTGTGGCCATACTCCCTGCTGCATTCTTAACTACTGTTATTCTCAGGACTATCAGGGCTTTGTCAAACCAGCTTAATGTCATTGCAGCAGATTCCGGGACTCCTCTAGGAATAGGCATGGTTTCTTTATTCAACTCTTACACCCCTCATCATGTTTTTGTCCCTATGATCATGTTCATCTGCTTCTGCGGAATATTCATTGTGGAATTCTCAAAAAAGAAGGATTTCAAAGCTTTAATCTCATATGGGGCTGCATTGATTCTGCTTTTCATATTGGTATTTATTTATGGAACAGTAATTTCAGATTCTTTTCTGTTTGATTTGTTTAAATTGAGAGGTGTATAAAATGTACAAAACAACAAAAATAATATTGATAGTAACAGCAATTCTGGTTATTGTAATAGCTTCTTTAGGGATTTATTATTACAGTCAATACAAAAAAGCTGACAATGCAATGAATGTTATGAGCACTGATCTTGAGGCTGGCCTTGAGATGTGTGATGATATATCATCAAATATTATGCAGGATGAGTGTTATGGAGCTTACTTCGCAAGGAAACTGGGTGAGATAACAATGAAATACCAGGATAATCCTAATGATATAAACAAACTTGATGAGCTCTCACAGACAGCTGATATGATGTGTATTATGATGAACAGAAAGGAAGTTAAAGAGAGATGCCTTATGAACACCATGTTCTTTGATATAGAGAGGAAAGCCATGTTAATGAAGGAAGTTCAGGAGTTGCTGAACAAATCCCCAGATTACACACTTCAGGTAGGTAAAGAATGTGGTGGTAAGTCAGATTGCGCATACATAGCAAATGTACAATACAAGAACAGTCCCTTCAAGAGGATTGTGTTTGATGAAGAAGGAGTTTATCAGGATACCTGGCCTAAATGCGAGCCAACTGATTCAAACCTACTTTTCCAGAAGGAAACATCAAGAACAAGATTTGTGGGCGGGATACAATACAACTTTTATATAAACGAGGTCGGCCAAGGATATTGTGTAATCAGCGCAGCAACATTGTCAGGAATAGAAGAACAAATAAGGCTGAATAGGAATGAGACCGGAGATCTAATGGGGTTCAAGATAAGGATAAATGATGCATCACCTGATGATGAATTCTGCGGCTTTGAGATTATAGGTGATGTCCAGGACTGCAGATGGGGAGAACCCGGTAGGGCTGTTGGATTGTTTGGTTAAAACCCAAACAACCAAACCTTAACTTTCTGAAAGAAACCCATCTTCTTTACACAATGCGGCTGGCCCAATGCATTATACCACCAGCCGAAGTTTGACTCCAGGCCTTCACAGCATTCTTCTCCTGATTGTTGGAATAATGCATCTCCTTCTGTAACACAAGGAAGTTCTTTTCTATATTCTTCACCGCATTCTCCTCTGAAGAATTTCCATACCTCACATGCATGAGTCTCATCAAAATAGCATAGATGAGTATCATTCTCTATTTTGTACTCATAACCTTGTCTTTCACAAAAAGGAACAGAAGGATCCATAGCTGCACTGACTAATCCTGAACTCAAGATAAGCATTATTAATATCATAATTTTCTTCATTCTTCACAACCTTGATTATCTTTATTCTTATTAACACACTCTCCATCCTGGCAAAGGCAGTCCTCTGGGGTATATGCTGCACTGCAGCTGAACATCTCTGTGCACATCTGAGGTCTATTAAATAGGTCTTCATGGACTTTGTTTATGCATTCTGTTGCATGGCAGTCACTTGGCTTAGGGATGCAGTCTTGATCTGTAATACATTCATTCAGGCCAATTTCCTGTTTTTTCACAAGTTTGCATTCACCTTCAATACATTTAGGATCAAAATCTCTTGTGCCAAGGCAAGTTTCACATTCTCTTCCAGCGCATCCTCTTGGCATTGGCAGTGCCCTGTATTCTTCTGAGTCATACAAGAAAATCTTTTTATTGTCAATCTGGTCCTTATGGTAGACCCAATCACATCCGCAGCATCCACCTACTTGTTTGCCTATAACACAGTCTGAGTCTGATTCACAAGTAAAGACTTCAGGACAATCATCAAACTGGCAGCCTTTCCAAGGATTCCTTCCGACACCTGACCCATCAGGGCATATCTTTGCTTCTTTTGTGCAGCCTGTTAAGGGATTGTTGCAAGCACTAAAAAGAACAACCATGATTATCAATCCAATTAAAATAAGCTTTTTCATCCTAAATGCACCCTAAAAATACCCTAATCTCTCCATCTTCATTGACATCAAACTGGGAGTTTCCTCTTTCTGGAGAATATTCTGATAAATAAGAGTATGTGATGGTCCAATATTTCTTTCCTTCATATAATCCATGAATCTTCACATCCCATATCTCCCAATCAGTTCCTTCTAATCTGGAAGTAGCATTCTCTTTAGACCATTCAATATAGCTATTTGCTGCATTGAGAGCATCTGCTTCATTATTGACAACACTGCCTGTGCTATACACTATTGGTATATCAATTATACATTCATCTATTTCAGCGAATTTAGGGGCAATCTTATCTAACCTACATTGTGTTATCACCGCTGTATCCTTGCATAGTTCAATACCTTTGCATACATACTTTGCAGGATAACTCTCTAATTTCTTTAGCAGGCCTATACATGTGCACAGTTCATGATATTTTAAACAATTAGTCTCCTGGTCAATTCCACCTTTCCTGTAAGTCTGGATAGCTGTGAGCGCTATAATAGAGACTATGATAATTATAAATATGATTACTCCAAAAATAGTATGCTTTTTCATTTGCAATAGCCTTTCCTTATCAGCTTTCCATCAGTCTGGAGGACTCCGCCTTCACCTGCATAGCCATACATGTCTCCATAAACATATCCTTTGAGGTCTTCTGCATAGAACATTCTGCTTTCATTGAAAGCATGATATCCATTCTTTTCTGAGAAATACTCACTCAACAGACCAATCGCCTGCTCTTTGTTTTCTACTTTCATATTGAAGTCATGAAGTTCTGTGTCAGGGCAGGTATTCAGAACATTCCCAGAGCATCCTGTCATCAAAACAATGTATATTATCAGTCCAGCAATAAAATATCCCTTCATAAGGCCTCTTAATTATATATCCTATTTAAATATATCCATAGCTTCAGCCACCCTCAAACAATTCATAAACTTTATATACTAATTCATAGCTAAAACAGGCATGGTTGAGCTTAAACTGGATGTAAAAAAGCAGAACATACAGTTGTTTCTGGATGTTTATGATGAGGACAAGGCCACAAAGCTCGCTGAAGAGAACAAAAAGAAGGCTTTTGGGGTCCTGAGCGTTTTTGACAAGTCTGATAATATTGAGCTTACCCATACAGAGAAGAGATACGAACCTATATGGAACATAATCGGCGAGAGCTATATTGAATATCTGAAATCCAATAATTATGGATTTGCTGTAGAGCCTCAGGTCAGATCTGTCAAGATAGCTGGTAAGAGTTTTGATATCAGCGGAGAGAAACCCTATCTTAACTTTGAGGCAGAAGATCACTGTGTTGAGACCTACACAAAGAAGCTCATAACTGATGCTGTTGAGGGCAAGGTACGTGGCAAGGAGCTCCTTAGATTCCTTGAGTTCAAGACCAAAGAGATAAAACAGACAGAGCAGCTCATGGGAAAGAACAAGGTTGTCATCCCAGCTAAGATAAAGGCAGCATACCTTGTCAGGGGGTTTGTGAAGGACCTCATCAAGCCAGTCCAGGCAGACAAGATCCTCCATGAGATTGTGGAGATAAAGAAGGTTGTCCTGTATTTCAGGCCAATCTGGGCTTTTGAGTTCACTAACAAGAGCTCTGGAAAATCAGGAGTTCTTGAGATTGATGCCCTCACAGGCGAGATGAACAAAGGAAAGGTCTACAAGACAGAGCTTGGTGAGCTTATCCCTGAAGGCGCTTTGTTTGACATCGGAGCAGAGCTTGCATCATATGTCATCCCTGGCGCAGGCCTTGGAGCAGAGATAAGCAAGATAGTGAAGAAGAAAAGAGAAGAAAAGAAGGCCAAGAAAGAGATGCATAAAAGCAGGGCTGCCATGGAAGCCAAAGGCCGGAAGAGAAACTAATTTAAATCATCACTCATTTCTTGTATTATCATGAAAAAACTGTTCTGGGAGAATCCCTACCTAAAGGAATGTGAAGCTGTGGTCACATCAAAGATGGGGCCTGAGATACAGCTTGATCAGACAGTATTCTTTGCTTTCTCAGGAGGCCAGGCATCAGATCAGGGTACAATCAATGGGATTAAAGTCCAGGAAGCTGTCAAGACAGATGATAACATAACTTACATTCTTGATTCAGTCCCTCAGTTCAATGAAGGAGACAAGGTGACGGTTGAGATTGATTGGGAGTATAGACTTAAGATAATGAGGCTTCATTCTGCTGCACACATTGTCTTTTTTCTCTTCTCTGAGAAGACAGGAATAACCAAGCTTATCGGCTCAAACATCTCTATTGATAAGGCAAGGCTTGACTTTGCGACAGACAAGCCAGTATCAGAGATGCTTCCTGATCTTGA
>JAHJCS010000098.1 GCA_018812465.1 Nanobdellota archaeon
GCTAACATGGAGAATAGAATAGAGATGGATATGGAAAGGATGTTTGCTCTGGAGAGGGTTGTGCGTGAAGTAGGATCAAGGATCTTATCCTACAAAGGCCCGATACAGGACACAAAACATGTGAGAGGCCACGAGGAATCAAACATAGATGTTCTTGCGTACGAATGGATGATAGGCTCGCTTGAGAAGAATCTTGACAAGGATCTTTTCATGGGTAAATTCCTTTTTGAGTTAAGAGAGCTTGAGGATGTGATTGGAGGAGAGCATGATTCAGACAGGCCAGTCAGCAGAAAAGTCCTGAGGATAGATGAGATTGACGGCACTACAAACGCAAAGAGGACATTGGCTTCAACTTTTGACTATGCACCCAACTCCACAGTATCAGTTGCATTATGTGATAATGAATCCTTAGGTTCAACATCAATCGGAGTAGTATATGATATGCACAATAACAGCGTGTTCTCTGGGCTGCGTGTGGACGGAGGCTATCTGTCTTTCTGTGACAGAAGGCTTCTTGATCCAAAAGATTTCAGGACAAAAAGAGGAGACACTTCCACACGAATAATGGTTGTAGGCTATTCCAACAAAGAGAGGGCCAAGAAAGCTGAGATAGAGAAAGCCATACTTGACGCAGATGCAACAGGCAAGGATTTCAGGATATATGACGGCTCAAGGTCAACAACAGTAGATGTCCTAAACATCATAAGGAACCAGTTTGATGCATATGTTGATCCAAGGGCATTATGGCCTAAGAGCGGAGCCCAGCTGCAGCCGTATGATATCAGTGGAATAATCCCAATCGCTTATGGATGCGGGCTTGAGCTGTGCGATATCCATGGAAAGCCGATTGGACATCAGGAAGACGCAAATGGCCCTGTCACTCTTATTGTCGCAAGAAGAGGGCTTGGGAATATTCTTGTCAACGCAATCTCTGAATATGTCAAGGAGAGCAAATGATCATGGAGGCGAGAACATGGAAATCCTAAATGGCATTGGATCAATTACAGAACAGGAGATAGTCAAGCTTAAGGCAAAGATCGGTGATTATATAGGTATTGCAGGCAAACTCCATAAATATGAATATATTGACGAAGAAGAAGAGTGTTCGAGATCAGAAGATATCTTATTGGCCCACGACCAATATATAATAAAGATTGAGGGAATATGGGGAGTGGAGATTGATGGACAGAAATACATGACTCATCTGATAGGAGAAGGCGGCAGCAGGGAGTGCAGGGGTCTTGGCGCAATAAATGGAAGGATCCACTCTCTAAGACAATTTGTGGGTGGAAGATATGGAGGATACACATTTGATGCTGTTTCAATACATAATCTATCACCCCCTAAGTCAGGAAAAGAGATTTGGAAGATGAATGGAGAGTTTGACTTCCGCAGCATAGACAGGGTAATAGGACAATACCTCAAGAAAGATGTGCATAATCTCCACAGGAATGCCACATTATTGACTGAACATATAACTCACTGCACACATGTACATGAATGTGTCCCCTTATCCATCGCACCTACTGAAGAAGACATAGAGAAAGCTGTGAAAGAATATCTTCTGAGGATAGTTTGACGTTAGATAGGTATTTCAGGCCCATAATCAATCTTTCCAGATATCAACAAAAACATTTTATTATCCTCCGCCATATTCCCTGCAAAAGCAGGAGATTGGCGGAGATTGTTTTTTCTCTATTCAACAAACTTTAAATATCAAACCCTCTTATTTTGCATAAAAGAGGTGTAAAATGGATGCTTTGGCCTTAGGCCTTATCATATTCACAAGCATAGTCTTCTTTTTCTCTATAATCGCATTTATCTTATCCTTTTTCAGGAAGGAGCCTACAAAACTCCAGAAGGACTTGTGGACTCTTGAGAAGGAGATCAAAAGCATGAGGAAGCAGGAGATGATGGATGGTGCTATAATCAAGAAGCTTTCTGATGCAGGATGGGATGGTCATGTTGTTGAGCTTGTCATCCATGATCTTAGGAAGCCTAACCATAAGATTGAGAAGCTGCAGAATTATGTTGATTCAAGGCTGAGGAAAGGAGACTCCAAAGAATTCCTGAAAGAGACTCTTGTTGAGGCTGGCTGGAGCGCTGACCTGATTGACCTTGTTCTGAGACTGGATTGATAATATTTATAAATAGTTCTTCAAAGACTCTATTAGGGGTTTATAATGGCATTAGAGAGGCTAGTCCATAAATTGGATACTGAACAGAGAACAGGCATATTTAGGGTTCCTGATGAGATCAAAGCAGATTATGGCATAAAGATCTGGACTGGAAGGAAGAGAAGAGATGATATTCCTGCACCTATTGTTGTTGAAGAAGAGGAGTATTACCGGACAGGCGCAAGGAAGAAGATAGGCGCGCATATAGAATTTTTGAACAAACTTTGCAAGGCTGGTATGATTAGGCCAAGGGATGGTGAGGATTTTGACTATCTTGATATCCACATTGTCGAGCCTGTCTCAACACTTTCTCTTGCTCAGACAATAAGCTGGGCATTCCATAGGCCTATAGAAGATGTGCTTGTCTCTAATAAAGATTTCAAGTCAAGAGAGTTCAGATCAATGCCTGAAGAAGAACAGATCAGTTATCTGTTCCATGCTTACCAAGGAGCACACTGGTTCGAGAGATTTCTGGGAAGGCAAAAGAGCATAACTGAAGGACTGAACTCTCCTGTTGTAAGAAGCTGGCAAAAGATAAGCAGAATGGAACTGAGCGAATGGTTCATGGCTGACAGTATGTATCTTGTAAAACAGCTCATTGACAAAGGTCTGCTCATTCCTGAGAATAAAATAAAGACCCACAGCAAAGTGGATGTGAACAATGTTGGCCTTGCAAGATTATTATCTCTTATACATAATGTCCCATTTGATCAGGTATATCTGGATGGCAATGATCCTTACTGTGCTGATGTCGCTGATGATTTTCTGAGCAAAAAGCTGATGCCTTACATGTTATCTTATTCTATACATCCAGATTCAAGATATTCCATCAAGGAGTCAGTAAGAATCATTCATCTTCCTTACAGAAGACTCTTTGAAGCTGTGAAATCAGGAGCATTGAAGAATACTCGATACCAGAAGGATGGTAAAACTTCTATCTCTGGCATTGACCTTGCGATATATGCTCTGAGAAACTCAGATAAACTCAGTTATACTCTAAACGAGGTAAATGATCTTTTTGGAGTCTCTGTTGAACCCAGAAGATTGGGCATGAGGATGACAGACAAGGGAACTTATTCAAGGCATCATTATGTTCTTCCTGCTTATGATTATATTGCTGATAAGACAAGGTCAAGAGTCATGGGCAGTGTTGATGATGGTTTCATTAATTTCTTTGTTGGTGGTAAGGAGTTTCAGATGACTATTGGTGCTGTACATGATTACTGCATTGAGTATGGTCTTGTTTCATTTGATGATAGGTCCATAGCTCATCTTGGACAGCAGTTTGCTGAAGCAGAGCTAAAAAAAGCAACAATAGTCACTCCTGACCTAAGAATGAGGATTGAAGGAGATAGGATTGTTGGAATAGGAATAAAAGAGAATTCTATAAGATACTGAGAAGATAGTTTTAGATCTCTTTTTTATCATCCAGTAGTAAAATATATAAATGATTAATTAAACCTATATATAAAATGCTAGAAAGAAATGTTCTAGGGGTAAAAGTGAGTGTGCCTGATAATATAGGCAAATCACCTTTATATGATTCTAAGATAGCTCCATTTCTGGGCAGTCCTGATCTAAAACAGCTGTTAATGCAGGTAAAAGAAGAAGCACCTAACCATCCTGACAAGATTATGGTTGTTCTTGGAGATGGTGTTGTGATGGCTGAATCAAATGGGAGGGCAGCTGAATATTGTTTTGAGATATATCCTTACTCAAGCCAGAAAGATCTTGCTGGCGCATTGCATGGAATCCTGGTTGCACAAGCAAGAAAGAGACAGGATGACACGCCTATAAAGATATATTCAACACTTGATCTGGAACAGAGAGCAGAAGCTCTTAGATCTTTCACAGACCTTCCGATGATAGAAGGAAACTTGAATACTGGAGTGTTTGATGAGAACATCCTGAGATGTCCTGTGATGTATGCTCTTTTTGGTGAACCAAGACAAATCAGGAAAGTATACTTTCTTTGCGAGAGTCCTGACTGCAGCAGATCGACTGCAGTGACAGAAAGTGTATGGGAAGGCAAAGATGGAGTTCTATTCCAGTATAATCATTTCATTGATGGAGTTCCTGTTGAAGAAGCAAAGAAGAAATATCTAAAGGCATCTTTTCTAGAAGAAAGGGCGATTGCAATCAGAGTACCTACTCTTGCATGCCTTGCTGATGCTTGTGCACCATCCAGGCAACAGTTTACCTATCCCATGGATGAGAATACTAAGATTGAATCCAGGTTCAGGTGCATACCTCCACCAGATGAATATTCTGTATATAAATGAATCAAAGAAAGTTTTATAAACTCTGATATCTTTATAGTAATCATGTCAGCAACACCATGGATATTAATCATGATTCTTGGAATAGCAATCATAACTGTGGTTATTGCCATTCTCTTTGCAAAATACAGGAAAGAGAAGACTCCTGTTGATTATTATGTATTGTTTATAATGGGTATCTGCTTGTTCCCACTGGGCATGACCCTGAGCAATCCTTTCTTCTTTATCATGGGGCTTGTTTTTATGGGTGTTGGTCTTGCAAACAAGGACAAGTGGAAGGATAATCATAGATCATGGGACAAGATGGGCCCTGAACAGAAGCGGATGAAACATGCTTTGCTGATTGGTATTGGTGTCCTAATTCTTGCTGTGCTGATATATTTTCTGCTAAGACACAGATATCTTCTTTAATCACCCCATGGTGGTGTAGAACAGAAAGGTTTAAATACTAGTGGTATAACAGTCTTATACAGGCATTACCATTGACGAGAGAGCACCTGTCCAAATGAACATTTCGCTTTTTCTAAGGAAGTGCTATATATCAAAACATATACATACGAGGTAAAATAAAAATGACTCTATTTGAAGAATTAGGCTTAAGCGAGCAGCTTCTCGCAGCCATAAAAAGATTAGGCATAACAACACCTACACTGATCCAGGAGAAATCAATCCCGCATATAATTGCAGGAAAAGATGTTATCGGTGAATCAGCAACAGGTTCTGGCAAGACAATCGCATTCGGATGCGGAATCGTGGAGAAGGTTGTTCCAAGGCAGGGCTTACAGGCGCTTGTTCTTGCACCTACAAGAGAGCTTGCAGAACAGGTCACACGATCCCTTAGGGCAATCAGTGACAGGAATATGAGAATTCTTGCAATCTATGGCGGAGTATCAATAAATCCGCAGATTGACATGCTTTCACAGGCTGATGTTGTTGTCGCAACTCCCGGAAGGCTTCTTGATCATATGGAAAGACGCACAATCAACTTATCAAAGATAAAGATCCTTGTGCTTGATGAAGCAGACAGGATGCTTGACATGGGTTTTATAGATGATGTCGAGAAGATAATGAGGAACTGCCCTAAAAACAGGCAGACGCTTTTCTTTTCAGCAACAATATCCCAGGACATAAGGGATCTCTCAGAGAGATACATGAAACATCCAGAGGATGTCTGGGCAACAAAGATGGTTGATCC
>JAHJCS010000099.1 GCA_018812465.1 Nanobdellota archaeon
AACACAAGCCTTTGCACAATTGTCCTTCCTTCATGCGGTAATGGCGCAATTGATGCAGGCGAGACATGCGATGACAGCAACACACTAAGCGGTGACGGATGCGACAGTGCATGCCAGACTGAGTTCTGCGGTGATGGAACAGTCCAGACAGCATTTGAGATGTGTGATGATGGGAACACAGCAAATGGTGATGGATGCTCAGGACTTTGCACACTTGAGATAATACCTCCAGCATGCGGCAATGGAGCAATAAACCCAGGCGAGTCATGCGACGGAATCAATTTCAATGGACTATTATGCAATAACTTTGACGCATTCACAGGAGGCTCATTGTCATGCACTTCAGCATGCACAGTAAACACATCTTCATGCACTGGAGGACCTAATCCAACAGGAGTATGCGGTGACGGATTCATAAATAATGGAGAAGCATGCGATGGAGTGCAGTGGGGAACCATAACCGGATGCCTAAACTTCGGATTCACAGGAGGAACACTCACATGCAACAGCAACTGCAACTTCAACACAAGCCTTTGCACAATATCAGGCGCTAATGTGCCTCCTGTAGCAAATGCAAGCGTTGACCAGACAGTGCTTGAGGGAAGCCTTGTGACACTTGACGGATCATTCTCATATGATCCAGACAACAGCCCTGTTGTGCCAATAACATACAACTGGACACAGGTAAGCGGACCAGTGATTGTGACACTCACAAACCCACTGACTGCAAACCCAACATTCACAGCAACAGTAGCTGGAACCTATGTGTTCAGGCTTGTTGTATTCGACGGTGCAGCTTACAGCACTGCTGACTCAGTCACAATAATTGTGAACACAATAGCCCAGAGCATAACAACAGGATTCGGACTCTACAACTCATCAGGAAACCAGGTGACCACAATAACAGCTGGACAGCCATTATATGCTCTGCTTTCAATAGGAAATCAGTTCAATTACAATATAAATGGAATCACATCAACATTGAATCCAGCAGGAATGCCTATAATGACAAACACTGACTCAAACACAAACCCTGTCATAAACACTAATCTTCCTGCTATTGGAGCAGGCACAGTCTGGTGGCAGCTTAATACTGCATCAATGTCAGGACCTTATACAATCACAGTGAACACAGAAGGAATCATTGACTCAAGAAATATCCAGGTGAACTGAAAATGAAAGCAAAGATATTATTCACAATTGCATTTGTCTTCTTGCTAGCCGCAGGAGCAGTTCAGGCAGCAAATCTGGCTAATGATAATGTTCTTTTTGAGATCAAGCCAGAGCAGAATTTCAGTGTAGGGGACACAGCATACCTTTCAGTCTATGTAGTGTCAGCAGCAGGGCAGATAAACTTCTCTGTCAATATAACAACACTTCAGGGAACCTCAACTCTCAGCACACTGAATTATGGCGGAAAGACTGCAAATTGCGATATCTTCAGGTGCTATAACCTGACCAATATTCCTTTCACAATAACTTCACTGCCTCTCACATTCAGGGGAGTCATATGCAATCCTGACACAGGCAACTGTGTAACTCTTAATGACACAGCCTATTCAGACAATGATGGTGATGGATATTATTCAGATGTAGACTGCAATGACGCTAATCCAGCAGTGCATCCTGGCGCAGTAGAAGTCTGCGGCGATGGAGTAGATAATGACTGCTCCGGCGGAGATGCAGCATGCCCTCCACCAGGCGATGATGATGGGGGAAGCAGCGGAGGCGGTTCAGGTTCAGGCGGAGGCAGCGGAACCCTTATCTCAACTGTCTACAACTGCCTTGACGGCGATGTGACTGTCGCTCCTAATGACAAGATAGAATTCAAATACAAAGGACTGAATTATACATTTTTTGTGAAGGACATAATATCAAACGGAGTTATGTTCAAGCTCTATCCTATCCCAAGCAGGGATGTGCAGATAACAAACGGACAGAGCAAGCTAATTGACCTTGACTGGAACAACAAGAATGATTTCAGGATAACTGTCAGTGATACACAGTCAAATGTGGCTGCAAAGGTCTCATGCGAGATGGTGTCAGAAGGCACAGTAGACAAGGAAGATAAAGAAGACAAAAAAGAAGAGAAAGAAGAGAAGCCAATACTCACAAATATCAAGGAAGGAATACTCAATATAGCAAGTGAAATAGTGCCGAAACAGAAAGCATCACCTATTGTGGGATCCATCCTTGCTATAGCAATAATCCTCATCGGACTGCTTGGATACTCTCTTTACAAGAGAAGGAAGCAGGACAAGGATGAGTTTGATTTCTGAGGAGAGATCATGCCTGAACAGAATGATCACCTGCCTGTCCAGATATTTGAGTCAAGAGAAGGTCATACACTCTTCTGTGGTTCTCCTGTCAGACTAACTGGTTTTTATAACACAGGACGTGTTCTCATCAAGGAAGATGGACCTCAGACTATCGCTGATGCAGTAGTCCAGGACATCAAAAAGAAGGGGTTCAGCGCTCAGGGATACCTAGCTCATGTATCAAGTGATCCTGAGCTTCCAGGAATAGCTATAATATATTATCAGCCTGTGGATTACTCTGTAGGAAAGCCTGAGCTTGACAGGTTAATATAATACTCAGCCATATTAGTAACCTTTAAATACCCCTTATTTCTGCTTATATAATATGGGCCTGTGGTCTAGTGGCTTCATAATAAGGCTTATAAAGCATTATATGCCATATATGATACTGCCTCGACATGGCAGGGATCCCCGGTTCGAGTCCGGGCAGGCCCATTCTGATTATTTCTGTGTATTGTTATTATCAGTTATACCTTAATTTCTAACTCAAACGCCGCCCTCCTGACAGCAGACAGCTGAAAATCCTTTGGATTTTCATCTTACTCGGCAGCCCGTAGGGCGCAACCCCAGCCTCGTCTGCGTCAGGGCGACGTTTTTCTTTCTAGGCAGCAACAAGGATGAGTACTGAGTGTAGAGGAAAAATCAGTTACATAGTTCGGATTTTTCCTTTACGAATAAGGCAAAGCTGAGCGTAGCGAGGATTTGACCGTGTACGAATCCAATGTTGTTGCTGCCGACATAGGCTTGATACTAGTTTGATCTATAATATCATAGCTAATAATCAACATTTTAGACCTTCTCAAGACTCTTCATTTCCCACCAAAAGCTTTATAAACCACCTCTAAACCCTTTCTCGTAGTGATTTAAATGGCTAGAGCAAGAAAATTTTGTGCATATAGAAGAGTTGAAAGGGCATACACAAGAAGGTCCAAATTTACTGAGAAGTCCTTCGTAAAAGCTAATCCAAACCTCAAGATTGTCAGGTTTGAGATGGGAAACCAGGCCAAAAAGTACACTCACACTCTTAATCTCAAGATCAAAGGAGATATGCAGGTAAGACATGATTCTATTGAGTCTGCAAGGCAGGTAAGCAACAGGCATCTTGAAGCAGATATCGGAAAGAATGATTATTTCTTAAAGATTCTTGTTTATCCACATCATATTCTAAGGGAAAACCCTCTTGCAGCAGGTGCAGGTGCAGACAGGATGAGCACTGGAATGAAATGTTCTTTTGGAAAACCGATTGGACTTGCAGCAAGATTAAAGAATGATCAGACTGTGTTCCAGCTCAAAGTCAACAAGAATCATCTTGAAGCAGCAAAATCTGCTATTAAAAAAGCTTCTTACAAGCTGCCAGGATCTTGGAGAACAGAGGTCGTTACATCTGAAAAATGAGAGATCTATTGCTTCCGGGCATAGGATTCAAGAGATGGTTAATTCTTTTTGTTATTGGCATCCTGGGTATGTTTGTCTTCATTGCCGTAACATTCTCAACTGAGCTTGCTATATTCTTTGATGTGCTCAATCAACAGCTCACAAATCTTGCTCATCTTCCTGTCCACAGCTATAGCCCTAAGCTCATAGGAGAGGTTGTACTTTTCATAATATCAATAGCTCTGCTGATCTTTGGAGGAAGAGGCGTGATATCATATCTGATCAATGCTCTTATGCCTGAGAAAAGAGGAAGGATCTGGAATATTCTTGCTGGATACTCTCAGAGGAACAAAGCTCCAAAGGTTGTTGTCATCGGCGGAGGCACAGGTCTTAACAGCATCCTCAGCGGACTTAAGAAATACACAAATAATATCACAGCAGTAGTCTCTGTATCAGATGAAGGAGGCTCATCAAGGAAGCTGAGATATGAATTTGGGATGCTTCCTCCAGGTGATATAAGGAACTGCATTGTCGCTTTGTCTGATTCTGGTCCTGAGATGGCAAAACTGCTTGAGTACAGGTTTGAGAAAGGCAAAGGTCTTCAGGGACATTCATTCGGTAATCTTCTGATAACAGCTATGACTCACACAACAGGAAGCTTTGCAAAAGCTATTGAAGAGACAGGAAAGATTCTTGCGATACGAGGGAAAGTGCTTCCTGTGACACTGAAGCAGACATCATTATGCGCAGAGCTTGAGAACGGTAAGGTAATAGAACAGGAGCCTAATGTTGAGGAGCACAAGATAAAATACAATTCAGAAGTGAGCAGGCTTTTCCTTAAGCCAAAGAATGTGCATGCTTATCCAGAGGCTGTAAAAGAGATACTGGCTGCTGATATAATTGTCCTTGGTCCTGGTTCATTATACACATCTATACTCCCAAATCTTCTTGTTAAAGGCATTCCTGAGGCTATAAAGAAATCAGAAGCAAGGAAAGTTTATGTCTGTAATGTCATGACACAACCAGGAGAGACTGATAATTATAATGTATCAGACCATGTTGATAAGATTGTGAAATATCTTGGCAAGAATATCCTTGATTATGTTGTTGTCAACAATGAGAGAGCTCCTCAGAATCTCTATGAGCGATACAGGAAACAGGGAGCAAACAGGGTCAAGCTTGACCGAGATTCCTTGGATAAATATAACATTGAGATCATAGAAGCAGACCTTCTCACAAAAAAGAACCTATTGAGGCATGATCCTGACAAGCTGGCAAAAGTTGTTGTGGGACTCTGAGATTCAAAATATCATCTAATAGGTCTTCTATTTCTTTTCTGGCTGGCTAGTGTCTGGTTTTTCCATTCCATAATCATGGATTATGTTCAGGAATCTCTGAGAATCAAGGATTGAGACATATTCAGTACCCTGTTCTGAAGCATCCTTTGCATGACTCCTGAATGTTCCCCCGTCTTTTAATGTAGAACCAAGCACATATATCTGGATATTCTTTGCTTTCATGGTCTGGCTGGATCTCATCTCATCCATCAGGAATTCTATGATATCTGCTCTTGTATATCCTTCTCCAGAATAATTATAACCTATGAATATCACCTGCGGTGGCTCATCAGAGTTGATATGCTTGTCGTACAGGTCACCAAAATCAGATGTATAATGCAGTTGGCATGAAGTATTCTTGAGATGTGTCGCTAAAGATGAGTATGCTTTCTGGTCATTGTCAAGGACAACTATCTTCATATCCTTTGCGTCGCTAAGCATGTCATCAATCACAGAATCATCTCTTACACCATACTTGATTCCTGCTAGCAGGCTGATTATCTCAATCTCTTCAGGTGTGTAGACATTGTCTGAAAAAGCGAACTTGACCAGTTCAGCAAGGTTCTCGATTGTATCCAATGTTGACTGCCTTGCATAATCACTTTCACTCTTCAGTTTCTTAAGCTTGAGCCTGCTTCTCTCCTCTTCCCTGAAAGCTTTCTTGCCCAGCCTTTTCCTCTGGATATAATCATCAACAGCATTAACTGAGAAGCATAGCTTGTCTGTCTCAAACTCAAATCCTGCAGTCTCGCCCTGCAGGCCCTGCATTATAGTCTTGGCAAGGATATCTATCTGGTCATTGTCATATCCAAATATGTCCCTTGCGACATGGCATCCTACATCCACATCAGCTCTCATCAGATAAGAGATGTACATCTGGCCTTTTCTTGAATTCTTTGAGAGAGTCCTGTGCCTTGCTTCCTCTTTTCCAAATCCATCTCCATCAGGGATATCTCTCTGTTGATAGAATTCTTTGAGTTCTTTGTAATGCTTTGCAATAGACTTGAGATCCAAAGCAGTGATATCATACAATTCCAGAGCAGCTTTTACAGCAAGCTCTTTTTTTCTGTCATAATTCTGATACTGCCTTGGGAAGTCAATTGAATCAAGGAATGCAAGTGCCTTGCCCCAGAGAGGGTTTGGGCTGAACTGATGCTTCCACTTATTAAGATTATTATATATCCTTGCATAATATTCTCCAGTCTGCCTTAATTTCTCTGACTTTGCAGGTGACTGCTCCTCTTTTGCTTTCTTGGCAAAATTTAGAGCAAGAACCCTGTTCTCTGTTATGATCTTATCGACTATCTCATTGACATAATCTCTTGAGCATTTGTTTGGAAAGCTTAGTTTATCTGCAGCAAGAACCTTTTGGATCTGCAGAAGATCCTGGACTGCCTGTCTTTCTTCATCAAGTTCCACTTCGGTCAGATCTCTTTGCGTCTCAAGATCATAGAATTGCTCTCTGACCTCATTGATTATCAAGTCAATCATCTTCCTCTTTCTTTCTGCTGATGTCTCCTCTTCTTGGTTCAGCTTATGCTTTCCATTGATCACATGATCTACTACAATCTCATGCAATTGCTTATAGAACATCATTAATACAAGGCCTTCATCTCCATAATCATCTTTGAAAGCTTCTCTTATGATCGCATATTCATCAACATTGAATTTAGAATCAAGACCCAGCTCTTCATGACCTTCTAGAGCAATACTTGTTGCTAATCTCATAGTGGCATAATCTACTGCTTTGTCTGTATCTGGGGTAGAGAGCGAGAAATCACTTTTTTCAAGATCCCCTAGTAATCCTACAATTCCATCATCCAGGAAATGTTCAAATCCATTGTCGTCTGCCATCTTATCCTGTTTTATGCTTTTATATTATATAAATCTTTCGTTTATTTACTATTATTTAGTGGTGCTTTTAGGATATACTTTTTTAATTATTTTCATATACAGAATAGGTTAAAACTTATATTAAAAAAAGTCACTTCCGTCTAATTTGATCCCATCATCTCCATCTGATCCACTGCCTCCATTGCTGTTATCAGGAAACTTTTCTCTGATCTCAGCATTAGCCTGATCAAGTATATATTGAGCATGTTCTTTTGGATCATACCTGCCATTATTCCTTTTACGGAAGCTGGCTGAGGTCTCTCTTACAAGATAATGCGCAATCACATGGAATTTGTTCTTCCAATCTGCATCTTCTTGAGGACAATCATTATTCAATGGAGATTCCTTGATTTGAGCCAGTCTTGTCTCAAAGATTATTGAGTCATACTGGTCAAGATGTTCTTTTGTCTGAATAACAGTCATTATCTCATCCAATCCAGGCAGATTTCCGAATAATCTACCTCTGTCCATCACAGCAAGATCATTGACTGCATTATATGCCTCGGTCATCATCATATGTTCACTCATTCTTACTGATAGGTCTGTTTTATCTCTTGCTTCTACTGACATTATAGCGCCTTTAGGGAGTTCTATAGGCATGCCATTCTGGGACCTATACTCAGTTATGATATGAGACAATAAACTTTGTTTTCCTTCATCAAGTTTTCTATTGATCTCTAATAGGAAAGTTCCTTTGACTTTCTCACCTAGATTCTTGTTAAAATGCAGGTACATATAATCCAATAGATTCTGGGTTATATTGATATTTGATTGTTCAGATCCTGGACCTACTCTGTATCCATAGAATATGAAATCAGCCAATGAGTCAAGGAATCTGTCAATATGAACTTTTTCTTCTGGATTCAATTCTCCGATAATGCCACATGACTGCACAATCTTTGCTTCTTCATAAGCTGCCAATGATTTAGGAAGAATTTTTAATTCAGTCAATGCTTTTGTAGCAAGCTTTACTTCATACTGCTCTGCAAGTGTGTATGCCCCATCTTTTGCATATTCACTTGCCATCTGAGCAAACATCCTATGGTAAACTGCCCTTGAGGGATCAGTTGCAAGTGCATGTATCTTCAGTCTTTTGAGTCTTGATTTGTTAATGTCTGGATTCACAGTCGCAAGATTGCTCAATACTTTCTTTTCTTCATTATCAATTGTACCATCATTATGCTGCAATTCCATAAAAGTACGATATAATTCTACATTCTTTGGTGTAGTAACTCTCATGATAGACAATACTCCTCCGCCGACCTTTTGATTCACTTCTTTTAGAAGTGCATCCATATCCATTGAAGAATATTCTTCATCTTTAGTCCTGAATCTATCATAATTGCCTAATTTAACTTTATTTAATTCCTTTTCTAATCTAGTTTGATTAACATTTTCATCTACAACAACAAAGAAGTTCTCCATAGGATTCATATGCTCAAGATATAATCTGATATCATCATTGAACTCTCTGGCAATTCCTTCAAGTTTTTTATCAGGATGGTTATTTGTTTTTCTATTGATGACTGCTAATTTCTTCTGGTTATCTCTGAATCCTTTAGGTTTTTTATCATGATTAGAATATCTGTGAACATCATTGATGAAACTTACAGCTCTTCTAATATCATTTTGATCATAATTCTTATTCTCTAAAGTAGATTTAACCTCTTTAAAGACATCTATACTTGGTTTATTATCTCCACTTTGCGAATATGCAATAGCAAAACCAAGCAATTCAGCAGGCATATTCCGAGTATCTAAATAATTAACCGATCTATAAGATGTACCTAGATTTATAGATGCATTCGCATCTCTGATTGATTTGTAGTCTTCAGCAACATGAAATGCCTGCTCTTTTGAGAAACCAAACCATGACATAAGCTGATTCTTGACATCATTGATAAAAAAGTCAGATTTTGGGAATTCATAATGCCCCAACATGAGTAATGCAGCTTGTCCCATCTGCCTGTAATTAGTCTCATTTATTGGATTACCCAGAAATGTATTCATAACAAACTTCATTTCATCTGAATTGAACATCAATTCGGTCTCTAAAGCAGAAGGTGGATCATACTTTGTATCACCATTCATAGCATCAAGATAGCTATAAGTTCCATTCCTTG
>JAHJCS010000100.1 GCA_018812465.1 Nanobdellota archaeon
TACTCGAATGTGTGGCCCACCATCAGTATAAGTTTTTTGTCTTTTGCAAGTTTCACTATCTCTTCTGCTTCTTTTACGCTTCCTGCAAGCGGTTTCTCTACAAAAACATGTTTTCCTGCTTCAAGAGCTGCTTTTGCAAGCTTATAATGGGTCTTCATTGGCGTTGCCACAACAACAGCATCCACTTCCTTGTCATCTATGACCTCCTGGAAACTCTTTGTTGTCTTGATCTTCGGATAATTGGCTTTCATATTCGCCAGCCTTTTGTCATCAAGGTCGCACACAGTGTGAAGGTTTGCAGTAAGATTGAAGTTCCTTATCAGATTAGGCCCCCAATATCCTGCTCCTATTACAGCAATATTAACCATTTTATTTCCTCCTCTTATCTTTATTCGGCTTATTCACAGCAATCTCTCTGACAATTTTTGTCAGATCCTGGTTTATTGTGTCAATCTTCACATAAAGCCTGAACACCAGATAGAACAGGAGTATAATGCCAAGATAGACAGCAACATCAATGCCTCTCCCTATGTTCAGTATCCTAGCTATCGGATTAGTTATCTGAGGCATAAATAAAAGGACTCCTGCAGAGATCCATAGCGCGCTCCAGAACAAGAGCTCAAGGATGCTTATCTGCCTGTCCTTGAACCTGAATACGACCCTTGTGAATACAAATATCAAGAATACTAATACTATCATCTGGAATATTGATATCATATTATCACCTTGCCTCTTTATGTTTTTTCATCTCTTTGACAGATTCTATAATCTATCTTATATACTTGCTCCATATCAGCCTTGCAGCGATCCTTATGCTGTTCATTGCGCTTTGGCCTTTTTCTATTGAGTAGGATGTGTAGGTTATTGTGACAGGAACCTCTGTATATCTTATCCTCTTCTTCCTTATCTGGTCTATTATCTCTGATGCATGGGCCATCCTGTCCTGGGTTATCTCAATCCTTTTTGCAGCATCTCTTGACAATGCTCTGAAACCATTGTGGGTGTCAGTGAGCCATACTCCGGAGAATATGAATGTGAACATGATGCCAAGCTTGAGCACTATCTTCTTTGTGAATGGCACATTAGATCTCTTTCCAAGGAATCTTGAGCCAAGAGCAGCATCTGCTTTTCCTGCGATTATCGGTTTGATAATATCCTTTATCTCCTTTGGATTGTGCTGGCCATCAGCATCAAAATGCACTATTATTTCTGCTCCATGCCTGAGCGCATAATCTGTTCCAGTCCTAAGAGAAGCTCCCTGTCCTCTGTTTATTATATGCTTCAGGACAATAGCTCCTGCATCCTCAGCTTTTTTTGAGGTAGAATCAGGGCTGCAGTCATCGACCACAACAATATCTTTGTATCCCTCTTTCTTCAGTCCCTTAATAACAGATGAGATACTGTTCTCCTCTTTATATGCTGGAATAACAATGAATACCTTATGCATCAAACACCCCTCTTATATATACAATTCAGTAATGTTTATATATTTTATGCTTTATGCTAATCCTTGAGTATCTCTCATTTTACATCCACAAAAAGACTAATCTTCATGAGTCAATGCTGCAGAACCTGACAGGCAGGCAGCAGCAGAAGACCTATGAGCTCACAAGAGGGGATGTAGTCTTCCAGTGGATTGATATTGGATAAGATTCTTTAATAACCTGTTTCTGATTCCTGGTGACTCTTCATCCAGATAATCTTCTGATATCTTTCAACCAATCATTTGCAGACTGATTATTCTAATTACTCACACTGTAAGTAAAAACAAAAGCTTTTTATATAACTATCCTTACACTGTAAGTATAAGTTTATGTAAAATAAGTAAATGCCTGCAGAATGGCTAACCACCCCCCAAACCCCCCTACATTTAATCCTGATTCTGATAGGTCTCATGCTGTTTCTGATCCTAATGATGAAGAGGATTATGACAATAAAACAGATTCTGATGATTCTGGCCTGATAAGCATACCTCTGCCTTCAAAGATATTCAGGGACAGGACTGTCAGCGTCCTTGAGGCTATTGTAGAGTACATGAAGGATGATCTTGATCTCACTTTCCATGACATTGCAAAGCTTCTCAATCGTGATGACAGGACTGTATGGACTTGCTATTCAAGGACAAAGAAGAAGAGGGCTGCCAAATGAATATTGACTTCAAGCTGAAGGAATGCAGGGAAAAGCTTGAGCAGATAGAAGGCTCTCTGGAGCATTATCAGCAGTACAAGGCAAAGCTTCTCTCTGACATCCAGAGGATAGAATCAATGGCAAATAATGGAGAGATAGGCCTTGATGAGTATGATGCGATGATGAGAAGCCATACAGATGGATTGTCCTTGCCAGAACTTGAGAAGAGGTTTGATGTTGCATTAGCCCATTATTCAAAGCAAAAGGAGCATGCTCTAGAAGAGATGAGGCTTTATGAGATGATGGTTCCTGAAAAGCATGAGGAGTCCTCTCTTCCTTATATCTTCTTTATCAGCGCAGTCCTCTGCATCTCAGCAGGATTGTTTGCAGCAATAAGGCTTGAGCATACTGGATTGACTATATTCTCTGATACGACCTCTCCTGACCAGATCCTGTCTTATACCATCATAATGGCCATATCCTTCATAGTTATGCCTATACTTGGACTTGCCATATTCAAGATATGGGAAATATTTAAAAAGAACCCATAACAGAGCAAGAAAAATGGAACTGCCAAAGAACTACAATCCACTGGAAGAGGAGCCTAAGATACAGGAGTTCTGGGAAAAGGAGAAAATATACAAGTTTGACCCAAAATCAAAGAAGAAAATATACTCAATAGACACTCCTCCTCCGACTGTGTCAGGCAAGATGCACATAGGCCATGCTTTCTCTTATTCACAGCAGGATTTTGTCGCAAGATACAGGAGAATGGCTGGCTTCAGTGTCTTCTACCCATTCGGAACAGATGACAATGGCCTCGCCACAATAAGGCTTGTTGAGTCAATGAAGAAAGTGAAAGGCACAATGATGGGAAGGCAGGAATTCATTGACCTCACAATGGAAGTGCTAAAAGAGGTCAGGCCAAAATACATCTCTGACTGGAAGAGGATAGGAACATCAGCTGATTTTGAAATCTATTATACTACAATCAATGAGCACTGCAGGAGGATTAGCCAGAAATCATTCTTAGACCAGTATAATGATGGAAGAGTTTATCGGAAGGAATCACCGACATTATGGTGTCCTGAATGCCAGACAGCAATTGCTCAGGTAGAGATGGAAGACAAGGAACATGAATCATTCTTCAATGACATTGTTTTCAAGCTTCAGGATAAAGGAGGAGAAAAAGACCTCATAATCGCGACAACAAGACCAGAGCTCCTGCCAGCATGCGTTGCCATATTTGCCCATCCTGATGACAAGAGATACAAGGACATGTTTGGCAAGAGCGCAAGAGTACCTCTTTTCAATCATGAGGTCCAGATACTTGCAGACGATAAAGCAGACCCTGAGAAAGGAACTGGAATCGTCATGTGCTGCACTTTCGGAGATCAGACAGAAATGGAATGGTATTTCAAGCACAAGCTTCCATTAAGGGTTGCAATAACAAAGGACGGCAAGATGAATGAGAATGCTCCTGGCTTTGAGGGAATGCATATAAAAAAAGCAAGGAAGATAATAATCGATGAGCTCAAGAACAACAGGCTTCTTCTCTCACAGACTCCGATAAAACATGCAGTGAACACTCATGAGAGATGCGGAACAGATGTCGAAATACTTGAGACACCTCAATGGTTCATAAGATATCTTGATCTCAAGGACAAGTTCCTGAAAGCAGGAGAGGAGCTGAACTGGTATCCTCCTCACATGAGGAATAGGTTTGACAATTGGATAAAAGGCCTGCAATGGGACTGGTGTGTCTCAAGGCAGAGGCACTTCGGAATCCCGATACCAGTATGGTACTGCGAGAAATGCCATGAGATAATACTTCCTGACGAGAAAGACCTTCCTGTTGATCCTGTCAATGACAAGCCAAAGAACTCATGCAAGTGTGGAAGCACATCATTCAGGGGAGAGAAGGACACACTTGACACATGGGCAACATCATCTCTAACACCGCAGATTGCAGCATCATTGTTTCCTGATATGTATGACAAGCTCTATCCTATGGATTTAAGGCCTCAGGCGCATGACATAATCACATTCTGGCTCTTCAATACTCTCGTAAAAAGCCAGATGCACAATAACAAGAATCCCTGGAAGGATGTTATGATCTCAGGCTGGGCACTTGACCCTCATGGCAAGAAGATGTCAAAGTCAAAAGGAAATGTTGTTGAGCCTCAAGAAGTGATCTCAAAGTTCGGAGCAGACTGTCTCAGGTTCTGGGCAGCAGGCTCAAAGCTTGGAGAGGACCTTCCTTTCATGGAAAAGGACCTTGTCACAGGCAAGAAGATGATAACAAAGCTCTGGAATGCATCTAAATTCGCAATAACCCTCCTTGGAGAGTATACTCCAGAAGAACCTAAGAAGCTAAAGACAATAGACTTATGGCTGCTAACAAAACTCAACAAGATAATAAATCAGGCAACAGAAAGCTTTGACAAATATGAGTACTCAAAGACAAAGCTTGAATCAGAGAAATTCTTCTGGCAGGTTCTATGCGATAATTACCTTGAGATAATAAAGGACAGGCTCTACAACCA
>JAHJCS010000101.1 GCA_018812465.1 Nanobdellota archaeon
TGCTTTTTTCATAAAATCACCTCAATCATGCCAATATAATTAATGTCAATATAAACTTTTCGGAGAATAAACAGTAATATTTATTAATACTCTCATCTAAACAACCTTTATGGCAGAAAAGATATATAGTGTAGACCTTTCAAAAGCAGTAACTCCAAAGATAGCAAGAGATGCTGTGATATTATGCGTAAGCGAGGCATACAAAGGTAATATTTCTAAGAGTGAATGCGAAAGGATTGTAAAAGAGAGATTCAAGGAAGCTGGAGCTGACTTTGATAACCCTACAAAAGATGGTATTATGAAAGCTTGTGAAAGACTCTCAGTATGGTCTTCTGAGGAGAAGAGACTAAAAGATATTGAGAAGCATTTCTTTGATATTCTAAAAGTACTCAATAAGATTAAATGATCTATCTTATCATTTGTTATAGACTTTTCGCAGCAGATCTGACTTTGTTATTATCCCCTTAAGGCTCCCTTTCTGGCCTATCAGGACAAGCGGAAAATGCCTCAGCATATCAGATACGGTGCCTATAGGTATATCTTTTGACAGCACTGGAGGAGCGTCTTCCATTATATCTGATATCCTTCCTTTTTTCTTGTTCATCACTGCATCCAGAAGTATGGTCTCTGAGATAAGTCCTACAGCCTTTCCGCTACTGTCCAACACAGGCATCTGAGATATCTCATGCTTCTTCATCTTCTTTATCGCATCGCTGGCTGAATCATCCGGAGAGACAGATATTATCTTAGGAGCCATTATATCCTCTGCCTTGGCCTCTTTCTTCCTGCTGAATGATTCAAGAGCACTGAATATCTTCTGGGCATTAGAATAAGTTGGGTCGAGGCTGCCTGCCTCTACTTTTGCGATCAGGGACTGAGATACTCCTGATATCTTGGCCAGCTCTGACTGTGTGATGCCAAGCCTCTTCCTTATTGCCTTTATTTCGCTTATCTCTAATGCCATAATAAGGAATAAACAGAGGTCATTTATATTCTTTTCGGAATATATCAGATTGGGTGAGGTAAGATAAGACTATCGCACCTGATTGAGGTTATTAAGGTGCAAAATCTTCCTAGCCTCGCCTGATAATTTAAGCACTTGAAGAATGATCAAGAGTTGGTGCTTACTTTTCCTAGCTCCGCCTGTCCATGCTGAACTATAGAAATGGCGGAGTGAGGCTTCTTTATCCAGCAACAACAATGGCGCAGACGAGCCGGGGGATGCCCCCTTCGGGGTGGCGAGTAGGGCATGCGAACGTAGTGAGCATGGCCGTCTGCTGCCATTATTGTTGTTGCTTTCATCTAAAATTTTTAATATAATCGCTGCTGTAATCATCACCATCAAAAGATTTCTATTCTTGAATTAAGCTTTCATCAGTTAAATATATAAATCATATACCGCTCACCATGTAAAAAAGGGACCCCATGGAAGTATCAGTGATTGCATCAGGAAGCAACGGCAACTGCTGCCTTGTAGAGGAAAATAATTGTTCTATACTGATCGATGCAGGCAAATCAGGAAGAGAGATAGCCTCAAGAATGGATTTTCTGGGAAAGAGCATCGAGAATGTTGATGCCCTGCTTATTACACACTGCCATCATGATCATCTGGCAGGCGCAGGAGTGCTGTCGAGAAGATTTAACATACCTATCTACATGACCAAAGAGGTTTTTGATGAGTCAAAAGATAAGATCGGTGCAGCACATGTCATCAATTATCCTAATCGCAAGAAGTTCAGTATTAAACACATTGAAGTCCTGCCAGTACAGACCTCTCACAATGTGTCCTCATGTGGGTTTGTATTCGGAAGCAATGATTTTGGAATATTCACGGACACTGGCTGTGTCACAGACCAGATGGAGACAGCAATATCAAAGCTCAAATGTGTTCTTCTTGAGTCAAATCATGACATTGACATGGTGATAAAAGGGTCTTATCCTTATTTTCTTAAGAACTGGATTCTGTCTGACAGAGGCCATCTAAGCAACATCCATGCTAGCCAGCTTGTGCAGGAGAAAGGCAGGAATCTCTCCCAGGTTCTGCTCGGCCATCTCTCAGGCAATAATAATACTCCTGAGACTGCAAAGAAGACATTTGAGACTCTTGTGAAGAGAAAGATCAGTTTTGATGTCTGCTCAAGGGAAAAGTGCAGCGGAACATGGCATGTCTGATTGTTTTATACTATTGTTCTATGATTATTGTGGTATGTGTTGTACAATAATCTTCAACTCAGTCCAAAAGAATCCATAAA
>JAHJCS010000102.1 GCA_018812465.1 Nanobdellota archaeon
AATCTATTGCTTAATGGAACTGATGCAGATTTCAATATGGATGTTGACGAGACTGTTAACATAACAGGACTGCTTGTGACAGGAGAAGGCAATATCACCCTGTATCAGAACGGAACAATAATCAACTCAGGATCAAGCCCTCTAGAGAATATCAGCCTTTACAATGAATCAGGATATTACAACCTCACTCTTGTATATTATGCTACAGAGAACTATACTTACAGCACAGAGACCCACCAGCTCATTGTAGGTCCTGACTTAATACCTCCTACAATCTCTGGATTGACAACCAGCCCTCCATCACTCATCATAAACAATGGCAGCAGCCAGGAAGTCGAGGTGAACTTCACTCTTAATGAATTCCCTGTAAACATAACATTCTACCTGTTCAACCTAAGCGGAATAATAGTGAATTCCTCAGGTCCATTCCAGATAGACCAGAGTTCTGACACACCCCTCAATTACACAATACCTGGAGACATCATCGATGGCAATTACACACTGAACCTGACAGCAACTGATGACTCAGGAAATTCAAACTCAACAATAGCTGCCAATATAACTGTGGACAGCATTGCTCCTGTAATAAATGACACAATCACAG
Organism: Nanobdellota archaeon; assembly: GCA_018812465.1. Lineage (GTDB taxonomy): Archaea > Nanobdellota > Nanobdellia > Woesearchaeales > UBA12501 > WJJV01. Next base: position 605 of record JAHJCS010000102.1, read on the forward strand.
TGCCTCCATCTCCTTTCTACAATAATGGCACTGCGCAGGGCATTGAAGTCTATTTCAACAGCACAGAATATCCAATAAATATAACATTCAATCTGTATAATCTGTCAGGATCACTTGTGAACTCTTCAGGTCCAGTCCAGGTGAACAGTGTATCATCCTTGCCTTTGGATTATACTATCCCTGGTGACCTTGCTGACGGAAATTACAGCCTGAACATGACTGCATCTGACATTGCTGACAACAAGAATTTCACTCACCTTGCTGACTTTATAGTGGACAGCACAAAGCCCACAATCAATGACACTTACACAAATCCAGGCCTGCCATTATACAATAACGGCACTGTTGAGGATATTGAGCTTTACTTCAATGTCTCTGAGTATCCTGTGAACATCACATTCTACCTTTACAATACAAGTGGTTATGCTGTCAACTCTTCAGTACCTCTTCAGGTCAACAGCTCTTCTGAACTGCCATTGAACTATACAATCCCTGGAGATATCAGTGATGGCAATTACACATTGAACATCACTGCTGTTGACAATGCAGGAAACTACAATTCAACCTCATTCGGATATCTTGTGGTTGATACTGTTGCTCCAGGAATATATGACAAGCTCACAAACCCTGCATTGCATCTTTACAACAATGGCACTGTGCAGGACATTGAGGTGTATTTCAACAGTACCGAGTATCCAATAAATATAACATTCTATCTTTACAATGACAGCGGAGCTCTTGCTAATTCATCATCAACATACAGGATACTAAGTTCAGCAGGACTTCCTGTGAATTTCACAATCCCAGGAGACATAGCTGATGGCAATTATACCCTTAATATGACTGCAGTGGATAATGCAGGAAACCTCAACATGTCTTCCTTCGGCAATTTCACTGTTGACACAGTATCTCCTGCGATAGATGATATTGATACAGACCCTCCAGTGCCTCATGCCAATGATGGAAGTCCAGAAGATATGCAGATTGAGTTCAGCAGCAGCGAGTATCCAATAAACATAACTTTCTATCTGTATAATGGCAGCGGCATCATAAACGCATCAGGACCAACCCTGATAAACAGTACTGCGCAGATACCTTTGAATTACACAATACCTGCTCTAGGCGAAGGCAATTACACTCTTAATATGACTGCTGTAGATCCCGCTGGAAATGTCAATATGACCCAGTTTGGAGTTATACAGGTTGATAAGTCCACACCGCAATTCATAAGCCTGAAGACATATCCAAACACAACAGATGCAATTGACCCAGAGACAACGCTGAATGTTTTCGGCAATGTCACTGATAATCTTACCTCTCTGGACCATGTGCTGCTTCAGTACAGGCTGAATGTCAGCAGCGCAAATTTCACAAACCTTACTATGTCTTATAACTCATCGCTTGAGATGTACACTGCAAGTTTTGTACTGAGCAATGGCACATATATAATGAGACTTTATGCTGTAGACCTTGCAGGCAACAGCGGAGTGAGCAATTCAATAAACCTGAGCTCAGAGTATGAGAACACATGGACAAGAAGCCCTTCATCCTTCACTCCCCTAATATCAACCATTAACAAGAGCGTGAATCTTGGAAGCCTTGTAATAAACAATACCGGAGACTTTGCCCTGCACTTCAATATCACATCCAGTTCAGCCCAGACAGTGCTGAACACCTCTTCATCGTTCACGCTTGCTGCAAAGGCATCCAGGATAATATATGTAAATGACAGCGCAACTTTCGGAGGCGTCAAGACAACAACCCTAAACATCACAGCATCATCAGATGCAGGGACGCCTGATCCTGGTTCTGCCATAACAACAGGGACCATAATTGTGGCGCCCGGGCAGCCGGTCCTGATAGCGACATTCACAACTCCCTCTGCTGAGGAGATCTCAGTCACACAGGGAGACACTAATATTGATTTCACAGCCACACTTTCAAACCAGGGAGAAGGCAATGCATCAAATGTGACATTTTTCATGAACATACCTGAGAACTGGACAATAACATTCGGATCCCAGAACTCTACTTATTCTCAGCTGTTTTCAGGAGCCAGCGAGACAAACAGCATCACAGTCACAATACCCTCAAATGCGTCAGCGGGAGTATTTGATGTCATAGCCAACTCAACAGCATCAAATGGTTCTGTATCATTGAGCTCTCTTGGCCTGATATTCGGAGATAAAGTGCAGGTGACTGTAAATGAGCCTGCATCTCCTCTTGGAGAAGAAAGCGCAGGAGAAGAGACGCCTCCATCAGGCCCTCCTGCATCAGTGATATCTGATGAAGGCGGTGGAGTCACGCAGAGCGGAGGGGCAGTTGGAAGGATAGATGGAGGAGATGTCATCTACACAGAACAGATATTAACTGTTGTAAGAGGCAGCACAGAAGATATGAAGATAGGCCTGACAAACCTGTATGAGAACTCTTATATGGAGAACATACAGATAGAAGTGATCGGCTTCCTTTCACAATACATCACTCTCAGCCCTGTTGTGGACTACAGCAGGAAGGTATTTGTCGAGACAAGGAATCTTGTCTTCAGGGAGACTGGACTGACCCTGCAATTCTCTTTTGGAGAAAAAG
>JAHJCS010000103.1 GCA_018812465.1 Nanobdellota archaeon
ACCAGGCCTTCAAGCCCCTGAGCGATTGTCTCATGATAGATTGTCGCAAGCTCCATCTTGTTGTCTATCAGGAACTGATCTGTCTCCATGATGCCTTCCATAAGAGCATGCTCTTCTACAATCTCCCTTCTCTTGATAAGAGGAATATCCATCATGCTCTTGCTGCCAAGATGCATGCAGTCAAATATCCTTATTTCCAGAGGGAACTGCTCAACAAGTTCTGGAGAATAATTTGCCTTGAATCTTTTCTCTATTGCCTTGAATCCCGCTCTTCGTGTTCCTTTCCCAAGAATTTCACCATCCCATATTCCATCAGGCATCTGCCTGAGCCAGGGCAGAAGTTCTGGGAAAGAATCAGGATCCATTGGAACAAGATTCCTTGAATACATTGCTATGTCCCTGCCAGTGTGCAACTGCACCCTGTAACCATCATATTTTACCTCAGCTGCTGTAAGCCCATGCTTCTTGATGACTTTCTCAAGCTTCTCAGGAGAGCACTTCTTTGCAAGCATTGGCTGTATTGGTTCCATGTCTAGCACCTCGTATTATTAAACGGGATATGACTAAATGCCTTAGAACCAATAAGTTGCGAGAACAATAAAAAATATTGTGGTTATAATAATCACCACACTAGTTTATATAATCAGAGTATAATGAATTTTAGGGCAGAAAGCATGATCTAGAACAAGTTCTGGTGGATTATTCTCAGCCAATAAGTGCTGCTGCTCCAAGGATACCAGATTCTCTTGAAGATGACCTGACTATTTTTGTCTTGTGGGTCTTTTTATAGAATAGATGGCTTTTCATGGACTTCAACATGCTTTTTTTGAAGAGGCCAAAAGAACCAGAAAGCCCTCCACCAATTACAATGATATCAGGATTAAGGATGCAGATTATGATAGAAAGTAGATGCCCTGTGTTCTCTCCAAGAAGTTCATAGGCTTTCCTTGCCTTACTGTTTCCTTTTACTGCTAGGTCTGCAACATCTCTTGGACTGGTTTTATTGATATGAGATTGTGATGCCATACTTTTTATGAAACCTGCTGAGCAGTACTTCTCCAGATTGTCAGGATAGCCTATCATACCAACCTCTCCTGCAAGAAAGTCAGCGCCATTGACCAGCTTCTTGTCTATCACAATCCCGCCTCCTGTTCCTGTGCCCAGAATAAGCCCAAAGACAATCCTGCTTTTCTTTCCTGCTCCGATTATCGCTTCTTCAAGAGAAAAGCAGTTGGCGTCATTATTGATCTCAACCCTTTTCTTGAATCTTTTCTGGAGAATAGACTTTAAAGAAATGTTCTTCACACAGGTTATATTAGGAGAACACAGCCAATTGCCATTCTTATCTATGCTTCCTGCAACACCAAGACCTATACCCTTCACTTCTTTGCTGTCCAATGACTCAATAGAGTTTATTAGAACCTTAAGCAATTCGCTCTGGGTGTTAGGTGTTGGAACAACTATTTTTTTGAGAACCTTATCTGCCTTCACAAGCCCTGCAGCTATCTTTGAACCGCCTATGTCAACACCTATTCTTAATTCCATATTCTAGAAGCTCAATTTACATATGATCCAAGCTTTTTCTTCAGATCCTCAACCATCTCAACAGGGCTCGGGTCAACACCATATTCTAATGCAAGATAATAGCCTGTATACATGCCCATGAGCATTGAGGAGAATATCCTTGCCAGAAGATTAGGCCCTGTGAGTTTTATGATCAGTACTGGAAGATCAAGTTCCTGCAGAAGCTCCTTTGTTATTGCCATCCTCTTCTTTATCCTTGGATGATCATCAGCGTCCTCTATGAATATGAAATAGAATTCTGTTGTGGTGTTCTTGAACCCTATCATATCATTGTGGTTCATCTCAGGGAAGACATTGAAGAAAGCAGGACGTTTCGCATTCTCATTCACAGCTGCTTTCCATAATCTTGCCACAGCAATCATCCTGTCTGATGAGTAGATCAAAGGCACTTTTCCCGCAAGCCTCTGCGCAAGCCCCTGCGCTCCTTCACTAAGATCCTTCTTCAGAACTTTTATTGTATCCTCAATCTCTTCTGTCTTATCTGCTATGATCCTTGAGTTTATGAGAATGTTAAGCATTGGAATTGTCATGTAGCCTGATGAAGCTCTTGGCTGCAGGCCTTTTGGCACAACAATTAATGGTGTGCTTGTCTTTTCGCAGACCTCCTTTAGCTTGCCTCCAGAACATATGCATACAATCT
>JAHJCS010000008.1 GCA_018812465.1 Nanobdellota archaeon
TCATACACATGCAGGATCTGACAAGAACCATACACTGAAGTATTCTCCAAAAGAATTGATTGACGCAATGGCTGATAGAGGATATGAGGTCTTTTCTATAACCAACCATGACACAGTAACCTACAGCAGAGAGCTCAAGGATTATGCAAAGAAAAAAGGGATACTCCTCATACCTGGAATAGAGAAGAGGATAGAGAACAAAGAGGTCATAATACTGAATGCTGACAAGAAAGCAGAGAATCTTAAGACATTCGATGACCTAAGAAGATATAAAGAGAAAAGAAACATATTTGTGATAGCACCCCACCCATTCTATCCTGATCCCAAAGCCCTTCACTCAAAGCTGATTGAGAACATTGGGCTGTTTGATGGTATTGAGTTCTCACATTTCTACTTGAGCTGGTGGACATTCAACACAAAAGCAGCCAAGCTCGCAAGGAAGCAAGGCCTTCCTTTGATAGGCACATCAGACTGCCATATATTTGAGCAGCTTAACAGGACATACACCATGATAGATGCTGATAAGAATATTGATTCTGTGTTTGAGGCTATGAAAAATATGAAGACAAGACTGGTCACTACCCCGCTGCCGCTCTTTAAGGCTATCAGGATAATAACCACAATGTATCTGAAGTATTGATTCGCAAGATTTATAAATAAAAAAGCCTTCTAAAGCCACATGTCTATCAAAATAAAGGGGTTGAAGACCAGAATGAAGTATTCTGGAATATTTGATTTCAAACAGATATACAGGGATATAAAAGAGAAACTCACAGATCTTGGTTATATGGATTCTAAAGCTGGAGCAAAGAACATGATGGAAACCTATTATTCTGAGAAAAGATCATCTGACCCAAGAGAGGCAAAGACAATGTGGCTTTGGTGGAGGACAGAGAAGAGTGAAGAAAATTCTCCGTTCTATGTCCAGAAAATGGGCATGGACTTCCATTTAAGATATATAAAAGATGTAGAGGTCATGCTGGATGGAGAAAAAAAGAGAGCCCAGCAGGGAGAGATAGAGATATGGGTTGATTGCAATCTTATAATTGACCCTGATGACCAGTGGAAGAATCATTGGCTCATGAGTTACTTCCTTGATTTCATGGTAAGAAGAATATGGAGAAAGCAGAGGGAGAGCAGGAAGAACAGCTGCATAACAGATGCCCTCAAGATGCAGGCATTCTGCAAGGAATCATTTGAGATACTGCATTTTATGCCTCTGAAAGGAGAAGCATTCTATGACTCTATGGGATATAAGCCCAGGCCATGAGAAGTCAATTAAGGTCATTAACCCATTTTAGGCATATTAACGCTGATTTCTTCTGGCTCTGCCCTAAATCTCGCCTTTGGCTCGGGTCAGTGGCCGGCTCAGCTCAGGAAAGTTCTTCAGAAGGGTCTGCGTTCCCGTAGGGAGCAACCCCTCGCTACGACCAGGAAAATATCTCCTATTGAGCTTCGCAATAATGGCACTGACCTTTGTTTAGGACAGAGCCATTTCTTCCAAAACATTTATAAATTACTTGCAGGTTTTTTCGTTTATTGCCTCTGTAGCTTAACGGTGGAGCAGTCGACTTGTAATAGGCTTTAAGAGGGTTTAAAGCCAGGCAAGCAATCGACAGGCTGAGGGTTCAAGTCCCTCCAGAGGCTTACTTAAGTTAAAAGCCTCTGGTCGGAAGATTGAGCATAGCGAAATCCTCCTTAGCGCTTCCGAGGGTAGCGACGCTCGTTCCAAGTCAGTCCAGAGGCTTCAGTGTATATAAAGGCATACAGCCTCTGGAGTAAAAACATGGATATCGAAAAGAAAAATAGTGAACTAAAAAAAAAGTATGCTCTTCCTGAGCTTAATAAGTTAAGAAAAGATTTGGGATTCTGGAAACTTGAGGAAGAAGAGAATATTCTTAAGGAAATAAGAAAGAAGATCGATGAGAAAATAGAGCTGTTTGTCAAAATTCTCAGCAGGATGTTGCAGCCAGACACTGTGATTACAGATATGCAGGAGAGCGCTATGTTCTCAGA
>JAHJCS010000104.1 GCA_018812465.1 Nanobdellota archaeon
ATCTTAAGTATCTGCCTCACAGCAAGCATTTTACACCTCTTTTAGGCTTTTATATATGGCTTTGTTTTTAAATATTGTGCTGGGCTTATATGCTTTTATATATCAACTCAGTCTTATTTGTTCCTAAGATTATTGTCTCTTGGTTATTGAAAATGGTGCAAGCTATTTTTTTGGGGGTCAAATACTCCGCAATTTAGTGCGTCCAGCACCATTTTCAAGACTAAAAATCTGCCCAGGTAGATTGCATGTCCGTAATACTTCAACCTTCAGGTTGGAGATAGGACTTGCTATAATATAATAGGCAGATTTTTATTATTTTTTAAGGCGCACTTTTTCCTAGCTCGGCCTGTTTTTGATGCAACTTGATCTGGCCGAGTGAGGTTTTTCTGCCATTCTGAATCAAGCAGCATGGCACTAGTTCCTCACCTCGCCAGTTCTATCTGATGTATAGTCAGGCGAGGGTAGGATTAGTCCACGCAATCAGATTATCATTAGAATATATAATTCAGGTTTATCATCAAAACCTTTATAAACCCCCTCAAATCTTATATAGCCACAGCTGAGGCGTCCTGTATGGATAATCTGCAAAAAGCAGCCTAAGCCTCGGGAGGATAAAAATGGAACTAAAATTAGTTATTTCTGACCCAAAGACAGGGAAGACAATGCAAAAAGAGCTCAAAGATGATACAGCAGCAGCTCTGAAAGACAAGAAAATTGGAGAATCATTCAAAGGAGAGCTTATTGATCTTACAGGTTATGAGTTCAAGATAACAGGAGGCTCTGATTATGCTGGCTTTCCTATGAGGAAAGACATCCCAGGATCAGGCAGGGCAAAAGTGCTTGAGGTCTCAGGCATAGGAATCAACAACAAGAGAAAGTACAGGAGCAAAGAGATGAAAGGCCTCAGGACGATGAAAGGCATGAGGCAGAGAAAGACAGTTGCAGGCAACACAATCCATATGAAGACTGCACAGGTCAATGTGATGATCACAAAAGCAGGCAAAGAGGATTTTTTCCCTAAGAAAGAGGAGCCTGCAAAAGAAGGCGCTCCTGCAGCTGAAGCAAAGCCAGAAGAGAAGAAGGAAGCTCCTGCTGAAAAGAAAGAAGAGCCTAAGAAAGAGGAAGCAGAGAAACCTAAGGAGAAAAAAGAAGAGGCCAAACCAGCAGAAGATAAGTCAAAGGAAGCACATGCAAAAGAAGCTGCAAAACAGGAAGAAAAGCCAAAGCCTGAGGAAAAGAAAGAATCTCCTGCAAAAGAAGAAAAACCTGCTGAGAAGAAAGAGTAATCCTAGATTTACTCAATTTTTTCTTATTTTTAATCTTTTCTTTTTATATTATTATTCTGACTTTGTTATATAAGTTCCCTTTCCAATGTCTGTGAAAAGCTCTCTCACAACCTGCTGGGGATGAGATATCTGGACAGAAGGATTGTAGCCTGCTGTTGTGAGTGTCTCAAGTATCGCTTTGACCTCATCAAGCTTCTTTCTCATTCCTCCTGAGACAACTCCTTCAGAAAGATGTGCATAATCCATGTCCATAACAACCTTCTGGATAAGGTTACCCTCAGGATCAAGTATTCCTCCTGTATTGGTTACCATTATATATTTAAGAGGTTTCAAAGCATAGACAAGCTCATTTGCTGCTGTATCTCCATTGATGTTCAGCTTCTCTTTGCCATGATTACATATTCCCAAAGGAGGTATTATCGGCACAATCTGTTCTCTGATAAGTCTTGTGACTTCGTCTGCATTGACATCTATTATCTTTCCAGTATAATGCTTTTCATGGACATCATCCCATTCTTTTGGCTCTGCAGTAAATACTCTGTCGCATATCCTTGCTCTGATTCCCCGATCCTTCAATGCCTGCTCAAGATCATGCCCGGATTCATAGGCAATGCCTCTCACAAGGTATATCTGTTCAGGAGTTGTGATCCTGTCCTTGGTCTGGTGGTGAAATTCAGATTTTATACCCATCTCATCAAGACGTTCATTGAGAGATTCACCCCAACCATAGACAATAGGAGTGAAAAGACCCAAGCTTGCCAGAATGCTGACTCTATCACAGAAGTCATCAAAATAATCTCTTAATGATGCTCCGCTGACTTTGATGACACCAAACCTTGCTTTATCAACTTCAGAATATCTTTTTATCCATCTGATAGCTTCTTCATGATGGTCCTTTCCCACTATATTGAACAATCTCGCAAAGTGGTCTATTGCAACCATGTTCTCTTTGACATCTTTTCCTGAAACCATCCCAGAGTAGAGAAACTATAATCTTATATATAAAACTTGCTTAATTTCAGCAAGAAAACTGGTCCAGATCAGTCATCAGAACATCTTTGCAATGCTTCTGCCAAACTCCTCTGCTTTCTTAAGATCCTCTTTGTTTGGTCTGTCTTTATGGATTCCGCCAAACCATTTTAGAGGGCCAAAAGAGTCCTTTCCTTTGCAGGAAAAAGAGTCAGCTACACACAAGCCTTTGCTGTTCAGCTTTAATTTGAGTGAATTTAGCTGCATATCCTTGCCTGAACCGCTTGTAGAGAAAGTAAAAGCAGTCTTCTCCCTGCTTGCAGGAAGAGAATCCACAAATTTCTTGATAGGTTTTGCAGAGCTCCACATGTAAATTCCTGAACCAAAACCAACAACATCTGCTTTTGAGATGTCATTATTATCAGCTTTTGCGACAGGAACTATTCTCACTTTGAGCTTTGACTGTAATCCTTTTCCTATTGCATCAGCGACTTTCTTTGTATTGCCAGTGCTGCTGAAGTAGACAATGACTGCATTCTTTTTTGAAACCTTCTTCTTTGAAGAAATCTTTGAAGCGCTCATTTTATTATATCCTCTATCTTCTGCTTAAGTGAAGCTTTTGGATGAAATCCTACAATCCTGTCAATCTCTTTGCCATTCTCAATGACCACCAGACAGGGAATCCCTGAAACACCAAACCTGTTTGCAAGGTCTGGACTCTCATCGACGTTAATTTTGAAGAAGCCAAGCTTTCCTTTGAATTCCTCTGAAAGCTCCTGGAACAATGGTGTCAGCATCCTGCATGGACCGCACCAGTCTGCAAAAAAATCTATAATCACTTTTCCTTTAGCCTTCTGATCAAAATTGCTCTGATTGATAACCTCTACCATGTTATTGCCTCCTTATTTACTGCTTTTCATAATATATTTCTTGGAAAGACCCATGTCAATGAACAGGTCAGCCTCATTCTTAAGCTTTGATGAAGCAGCTTTGCCAAAAGCCATGACCTCTGTCCTGCAGCCAAGAGCAGAAGCATGCTCAAGAAGCTCCTGGAAGTCTCCGTCACCTGAAACAAGAACTATCACATCAAGCTTTGCAGCAAGCTTCATTATATCCATCGCAATTCCTACATCCCAGTCTCCTTTCTTTGCTCCGCCATAGAATGTCTGAAGATCCTTTGCCTTGACCTCAAATCCAGTCCTCTCAAGAGACTCAAAGAAAGCTTTCTTGTCCTGCTCATCAGACCTGACAACATAGGCTATTGCCCGTATAAGCTGCCTGTTCTTGACAGCATCCTTAAGAATAGCATTATAATTGACCTTAGCGCTGTGCAGATGCTTTGCAGAATAATACATGTTCTGGACATCGACGAATATACCCACTCTCTGATCCTTATGCTGAGACATATTATCACCTTTTTGGTAACTATGACAATATGGGTTATTTTAAAAATATTTTGGTGATGCAGATAATTTATTAAATAATCGGAGATATTACAGTTTAACCATAAATCCTAGAAAGCTTTATAAATGAGTTTATCTCTTAAATAATCCTTATATACTGTGAGGAGGGTGTGAATATGAGGAATACACTGATATTTATTGTTTTTATGATTCTAATGGTGCTGCCTTGTGCAGCTGAAAGCATGCCTCAGAACCTGGGCAATCTTGTGCAGTTCAAGATGGATGGAGACACATTAAACCAGGCAGCACTTGTCATTCCTGCTTCTCCATGGGATACTCCTACAATCATCAGTACACACTCAGGCGAAGGCAACGCATGCACAACAGGTCCAGGATGCTGGAGCAGGTTTCTTGACCAGGGAACTTTTGTGTTTGATGTTACTAAAGATGAGGTATCTATTGGTACAATTACATTAAATGGTTATTGGTTTGCCACAACAAAAAATGCTCCTACTGCTATTTTCAATCATGATGCTGATATCCACACAATGCAGATGTGGGGAGATTTCAATGTCAATGTGAATTATGATGGAGAGATTCTTCAGGGAGATTTCATGGGTATAATGGAGTATTGGAACCCGGTTGTCAGCCCAGGCTATCAGGTCCTGGATCTCCTTGATGTGAATGATGTGCTCCCATATGATGTTCTCAGGTTCAGTATAAACATGACAAGAGGGCTTCCAGGAAATGAGATAATAGTTACAGACAAGAAGGAGATAGGCCTTGACAATCTTGTTGAAGACTCTGAGAATATAGTCCAGATCTCAAAGAATGGAGAGGACTGGGGCACAATGATATTCAGCAATCATGCAGATGCATTTGATGAGCTCATAGGAAAGCCTGGATACAAAAACCAGTCAACTTATATAACTCAGATTAGGATGGAGAACCTGACTGATTACTGGATTGTTGAGGGCTGGGCAAAGACTTTCTTTGTAGATGCAACCCAGAAATACAGGACTGTGATGACAGCAGGAATGGTCGTTGAACAGGGAAAGACAGGAATAGTTGATAATGATGGTGATGAAGTGTACTCAAATACAGACTGCAATGATGATGATGATTCAGTATGGGTATTGATAACAGGGTATATTGACTCAGATGAGGATACCTATACTTCAGGCAGCGGTGTAGAATTATGCACTGACGGAAATCTGCCTTATCCTTATCTTGAAGTCCAGACACAGAATGATTGCGATGATGAAGACAGTGAAATCAACCCAAGTGCAGATGAAGTCTGCGGCAACTCTGTTGATGAGGACTGCAGTGGAAGCATTGATAATGGCTGCGGCTCTGTAAATGGAATAGTATACAGGACTGACACATGGAACATAGTATCTGGAATCCAAGTGTATTTAACAGATGTTGATACAGAAGATACTTTCTCTACTACCTCAGGAGAATCAGGTGAATTTAGCTTTATTCTGCCTGTAGGAGTCTATGAACTTGATGCAGCAGGAGAATGTTATAGTTATCCTCCAGTCCCTCCGTTTGACCTTCTGGAGCTGCCTTGGATCTCAGTGACAGATGGAGGAGTAAATAGCAATAACTATGCATATGTTGATTACACATGCGGTGTACCTGAATAAAGAGGTGTAAAATGAGGAAAGAAAGAATTATCATAATGGCTTTGGTGATGCTCTTGGTGCTTGCGCCAAGCGCTCTTGCATGGACAGTCTAAGGAACAGTGTATTTCACAGTGAACTCTACAGCAGTGGCTGCAGGAGGAGTGCCTGTTAACCTGACTGAAGCAGACAGCACATTTATTGCCCAGACAACAACAGCTGCTGATGGAACATATTCTTTTACTACTGCA
>JAHJCS010000105.1 GCA_018812465.1 Nanobdellota archaeon
TGACTCTTTCTATCTTCTTCAATCCCTCTTCTATGCTTGTGGCAGAGTCCCTGAACTGTGTGAATATGAGTATCTTCACATAACTGACTTTGTTCACTACACCCTCGACTATTCTTCTAAGCTCAATGAGCTTAGGATGCTCTACACCCTCTTCGTATAGCGCCTTTATCTTTATGAAAGCAGACTTGAAGTTTATGTCAGCAACAAGATTCTTCACTGCTTTTGTTGTTGTCTTGACAGATTCTTCTCTTAACTTCTCAAAATAATTGTATAATGGGGTTATGCCTTGTGTCTCAAGAAGCTCAAGAGCATGCTGAACTTTCATGGCCTCAGCAGCAAGGGATATTGATTTGAGGACATTAAAATCCTTGTTTCCTTTTGCCATCTCAGAATGCAGGAGTCCTTGGAGCTTAAGCAGGTCTGTTTTGCCCATGAATTTTGTCTTCTTCTTATCCAGATAGCCGTACCTGCATATCTCATCTATCTTTGACCTGAAGCAGTCAGTCAGGTATTTCTGCGCTGACCTGAATGATTCAGGAAGATCCACCTTTGCCCATTGTAAATCAACTTCCTGTATGTATGGTTTTACATCAGGATCTGAGTCAGATCTTATCTCAACATGTTCTATACAAAGATTAGAGCATACTTCATCGATCTTCTCAACCTCTGAACCCGGGCTTGCAGTAAGCGCTAGGATCTTAGGATATTTTGCTCTTTTGTTGTATTGCTTTGCTATGAAATTGTATGCATAATCACCTACTGCCCTGTGAGCTTCATCAAATATCAGCAATGATACATCTTCAAGAGCAATCCTTGATGAGATTATATCATTCTCAAGACCCTGCGGTGTAGAAAATATCACTTTAGATGTCTGCCACAGCTCTGCTCTTTTTTCAGGAGTCACAAATCCCGTGAAAACAGCCATCTCACTCTCAGGTATCTCTGTGTACTTCAAGAAAGTTGTCATGTGCTGCTCAACAAGAGGCCTTGTCGGAGCAAGAAATAACACTTTGGACTTAGGAAAGTTCCTGAACCTCTGTAATGCGAGCATGAAAGCTATGCTTGTCTTGCCCATACCTGTAGGCAGGACAACCAGTGTATTGCCATTTGTGCACGCATCCAGTATTGTTTCCTGGTAAAGTCTTGGCTTAAAATTCTTGAGCATAGATTAAAACAAGCCAGCTTTGTTTAAATACTTTTCCAGCACTCCTGTCCAGTGGCTAGTGAAAAGATTTATATATGAGTTATGCTATTCTAATCTCATCATGGAAAGACTAGCAGATTCAAATGTCGGCAATCAAGCTAGTTCAAAGACCAGATTCTTTTACTTTTATTGGTAATTGCCTTACTTAGCACTTGGCTGGGTAAGAGCGTTACAAACACTTCTACTTGACTGAGTTCTAGGTTCTGGCTGGATCTGGGAAAATAAGCAAAAACAATCAACTAGAAGATGATGGAGGATTAAGATGGAACCATACATGGAAAGAGTAAAATCTCACAAAGATTTAGCAAAATATAATCTTAAGGATGAAAATACTGGAGAAAGAGTGATTGACAGTATCCTTAGCTCTTACAATGGAAGAGTCATCAATAGATGGGAAGAAGCGCTTTATACTGGAAGAGAGGCTGCACAGCTTGCGTTGAACACACTGATGTGCGCTTCAGAGAGCGCCAGGAACAATGGTGGTGCTGGAAAACATTATGGTGTTGGATTCAGTGACTTAGAACCTGCTGCCAAACTTGGAGTCTATCTGATGGAAAGATGCGGAATTGAAGACGGAAGAAAGATCCTGAAAGATTTCATCAAGATGCATTACACCCAGGGACTGTCTTTTACACCTGAGAATGTGAGGAATACTCTAACCTTGTTCGATCTGCTGCAGAATGGCCCGCCAATGAGCCATGATAATCAGTTGCATAACAGCTATAATCCAGACTGAATATGGAGGTAAAAAATGGAAAACCCGACAACATTAAGAAATCAAGGAAATACATCAGAAAAGACATCAATGAGCAATGCACCAGGATGCAATAATGCGCATTATCATGTTCAGCTTTATTTTTGGCAATCAGCAAAGATTGTTGGAGGCAGATAAAATGATAATACAAATGAGAGAAGGAGCAACATCAGACCAGGTGACTGCTGTTGTGAATCAGATTAAGGATATGGGTTATTCTGCGAATATCAGTGGTGCTGATACAAAGATAATAGGCCTCATAGGAAATCCTCACAAAGTGGATCCAGACCTTTTTGAGAGGCTTGATGGCGTTGGGCATGTTGAGCAGATAACAGACAGGTACAAGCTGGTGAACAGGAAAGTTCATCCAGAGCCAAGGCTTGTTCCATTGAACGGAACAATGATAGGTGAAGGGCAGCCAAGAATTGTGATTGCAGGACCATGCGCTGTTGAGGATCTTGAGACAATGCTTGAAGCAGGAAGAATAGTCAAGGAAGCTGGAGCTCATGGTTTCAGGGCAGGTGCTTATAAGCCAAGAACAGCAGGCATCGATTTCCAGGGTTATGGTCTTCTTGGACTTCAGCGTCTTGACAGAGTCAAGGAAACCACAGGACTTCCTATTGTGACAGAAGCAACAGGAGCACATCATCATGTGGTTACAGGACCAGATGGAAAGATCCCAACAGAAATTAATCCAGAGGATATTGCTCCAAAGTTCATAAAGGGAGACAAGAGGCCTTATTTCATGGGTCCAGGAAGATATGGGAAAGAGGAATGTTTTGAGAAAGTGCATTCAATATTCCATGTGACAGATCATGCAGACATACTCCAGATCGGAACAAGGAATGGGCAGGCTTATGGGCTTCTTCAGACAGTAGCAGAGCTTACAAGGAACCTAAAACATCCAGAGAAGAGTAAGCCAGTGCTGCTCAAAAGAGGCATGTCATCAAGCCTAAAGGAGTTTGTGAACTGCGCGGAATATCTTGCTGCATACGGGAATCCTAATGTGATACTGTGCCTTAGGGGAATCCAGCCTGCAAAAGACGGCTTGAGAAACAACCCTGACTATGACCAGATACCTCTGTTGAGGAAGATGACCAATCTTCCTATTGTGTTTGATCCAAGCCATGCATATGGTGTCAGAGATATGGTTGTGTATGGTGCAGAAGCAGCACTAGGCCATGGGGCAGATGGATTGCTGATTGAAGCGCATCCTGACCCTCAGAAGGCATTGACAGACGGGCATCAGACAGTCAATCCTGATGTCCTGGAGAAGATTGTCAGGGTTGCAGAGAATTACATATAATATCTTTAGAGGTGAAGAAAATGAGCGTAGACATCCAAATAAACAATTATCTGAATTTGGTAAAAGATGTATCTCCAGAGCATGAACGGGTTGTGAATGAGCATGGAAAAGTAATCAGAGAGATACTTGCAAAATATCCTGAAACAGATAGGCTGCAGGCTGTTAATGGCATTGGAGCTGTGCTTGATAGAACCTCAAAGAGATGCTGTGGGATTTATGGTCTGACAACTCCCACAGAACTTGAGTTAGGAGCGTATGTTGGAGCAAGAAAGCCTTCTAAACAGGATTTTGTCCTGGGCCTGATGGAAACTAAGGTTATGACTCCAGATAATCTTGGGTCTTTGCTGAATGGCCACAGGATTCCAGAATATCTTGTGCAGCAGAAGGAAAATCATCAGATGATGCTTCCAAAAAGAGCAGTTGTGAGGGGGGCATATTTTTGATTCATCTTGACTTCCCAACACCAACCCTCTTGCAGTACTTTGCAATAGGGCACCTGATGCACCATGGCGAGATCGGAACACAGATGTTCTGGCCCCAGGCCACAAGAAGGTCATTGTAGATTATCCAGTATTTCTTTGGCAGTTTCTTTCTTAATGCCATCTCTGTTTCATAAGGATTTTTTGTCTTAACATAGCCAAGCCTGTTTGATATCCTGTGGACATGGGTGTCGACACAGATTCCGTCACCGCCATAGCCAAGGGCAACAACAAGGTTTGCTGTCTTCCTTCCCACACCATTGAGCTTTAGAAGCTCGTCGATATCATCAGGAACCTTTGAATTGTATTTCTTCACAAGGACCTTTCCAATCTCCTTGAGCCTTTTGGCTTTTGTTATGTAGAAACCTACTGGATAGATCGCTTTCTCAATCTCTTTCACACTAAGGTTCATCAGCTGCTTTGGAGTATTTGCAATCTTCTGAAATCTTTGGAATGCTTTTGCAGTTGTCTCATTTTTTGTACGAAGACTGAGAATACATGAAGTCAGGACATGGAATGCATCTTTTCTCCAGGAAACTTCAGTCACAATAGGAACTCTTAGTTTCTTGAACTCTTTCTTGAGTATACTGATGACAGAATCAAGATTGTTATTATCCATTCATATTGATATTCAGAAATTGTTTATTAATTTTTGCCTCTCCCCACCAACCTCAACAAAAGGCAGAGCTCTCTTCAGCACAACACCGCATGCTTTCAGGTCTTTTTTTGTCTTTATCTTCTGGCCTGTTCTTGTCTTGCTCACTATCCTGTTCGCTGATGTCGGTCCTATCCCTGGAATCCTCAGCAGTTCCCGATAGCCAAGATCATTCACATCAACATGGCCTTCAAAGCTCTGCCTTGCGATAAGGATCTTTGGATCCTCTCTTGGCAGCATGCCATCATCCATTATCCCCTCCACTTCTTTTAGCCTGTACCCATATTTCCTGAAAAGAAAGTCAACATTGTACAATCTGAATTCACGTAGACTCTCAACAGCTTCCTTGTTCTCCATTGGAGTTCCTTTTACAGGAGAGAAACTGTTGTAATAGAATCTTTTAAGGTCCATCTCCCTGTACTCCCAGTCAACCATCTTTATTATCTCAAGGTCTGTCTCTTCTCCAGCGCCTACAATCACTTGAGTTGTCTGGCCTGCTGGAACCTTCTGCTTCTTTATCCATGCCTGCCTTCTGAGGATGTCGCTCTTGAACTCCTTTGTGCTTGACAGCTCATTTATCCTCTCTTTGTTCGGAGCTTCTATATTTATGCTCAGTCTTGTGGAGATCTCAGCTGACCTCTTCACAGTCTCATAGCTTGATCCTGGCAGGATCTTCATGTGTACATATCCCCTGAAATGGTATTTGACCCTGATCATAGAGACTGCCTCTATCATCTTCTCTGCCATCCTGTCAGGATCTGAGGATATGCCTGAGCTTAGGAAAAGCCCTTCAACATACTTATTCTTATACAGGTAGTTGAATGTCTCTGCAAGCTCTTTAGGCTCAAAAGAGGTGTTATTACTTTTTTTCTGGCATCTTGTTGAATTAAGACAGTACTTCCAGTCAAATGAGCATGAATTTGACATAAGAGTCTTGAATAGCTTTGTCTTCATACCCCCTTCAGAAGATGTCTCATATATGGCGTGCTGAAGAGCATCCTTGAACCTATCATCCTGCTTTGTCTTAGGCACAGAACAGCCGCAGTTGTCATATTTTGCTCCTGCACCAAGGACCCTTATCTTTTCTATTATATCCATCCATAGAATAAAAGAATTATTGTTTAAATACCTCACACAGCCATGTCCAGTGGCTAGTGCTATCTGATTCTTTTGAGTGCCTCATCTATTCGATCTATCTTATCCTTATTCCCTTTTCTTTCTGTTCTTATTACTTTCTCTATCTCAGCTTCTTTTTTCTCAATCCTGGCTTCCTGGGCTTCTATCTTCTTTTCTTCTTCTTTTATCTCTTCTTCTTCTTTCTCAAGTTTAGCCTCTTCTTTTCTCCTGTAGAATGCCTGATAATTAGATATAAAAACAAAGAGTATAGCTATGAATACCACATTGATTATCATTCCAAGCACTATCTCAAAACCTGCCATCAGTCTTGCAGCAGGAGATATTGGAAGCACATCACCATATCCTACAGTCGCAAAAGTGACAATACTGTAA